>JAUSIH010000105.1 GCA_030648205.1 Dehalococcoidia bacterium
AAAATCCTGGACTTCCGCCAGTTCCAGAAGCTCAAGTCCACGTACGTGGACGCGCTGCCCGCCCTGGTCAACCCGCGCACCGGGCGGCTGCACACCAGCTACAGTCAGACTATCGCCGCCACGGGCCGTCTGAGCAGCTCGGACCCCAATCTCCAGAACATCCCCGTGCGCACGGAGGTAGGACGAGAGGTGCGCAAGGCCTTCGTCGCCGAGGGTGCGCCCGACTGGCAGCTCCTCTCCGGCGACTACTCTCAGATTGAACTGCGCATCGTCGCGCACATGAGCAGCGACACGGACATGATCGCCGCGTTCCAGCGCGGAGAGGACATCCACGCGGCGACGGCGGCGCAGGTCTTCAACGTGCCCCTGAGCGGCGTGACCTCGGACATGCGCCGCATGGCCAAGGCGGTGAACTTCGGCTTGATCTACGGGCAGGGTGAGTTCGGCCTGAGCCAGCAGATAGGCGCGTCACGCGAGGAGGCGGCGGCCTTCATTGAACGGTACTTCCAGAAGTACCCGGGCGTGAAGGAATACATGGAACGCACCAAGCGGGAGGCGCGCGAAAAGGGCTACGTGCAGACGCTGCTGGGCCGTCGCCGGTACATCCCCGAAATCGTGTCCGCCAACCAGCAGGTGCGCGCCGCGGCGGAGCGGATGGCCATCAACCATCCGGTGCAGGGCACGGCGGCGGACATCATCAAGATCGCGATGATTCGCGTGCAGCAGCGCATGGACGAAACGCGCCTGCGGAGCCGCATGCTCCTCCAGGTGCACGACGAGCTGATCTTTGAGGTGCCCCGCGACGAGATGGAGACGATGCGCGCCCTCCTGCTGGAGCTGATGCCGCAGACGATGGAGATGAAGGTACACCTCAAGGTTGACCTCAAGGCGGGACTCACGTGGGGAGACATGGAGTAGCGGCGGCGACGGCTCCTGTTGCTCCTGTCCCTCCGGGTAAGGTAGAATGAAGGCCTTGCAGACGAGAAAGCGTGGCAGCCGCCCATGTCGGGCGATGCCGGACTTCGATGACTGAAGACTACAAGCTTTATCCCAACGTAGGCCTCGGCGAGGACGCTCAGATAGGTGAGTACGTCATCGTCGGCACGCCGCCGCGTGGCGTGGAGGCGGGCGCGCTTGCCACCGTCATTGGCAGACACGCGGTCATCCGGTCCCACGCGGTCATCTATGCGGGTTGCGTGATAGGCGACAACTTCCAGACCGGCCACGGCACCCTCATCCGCGAGCACAACCGTATCGGCGACAACGTCAGCGTCGGCAGCCATACCGTTGTGGAGCACCACGTGACCATCGGCAACAATGTCCGCATCCATAGCCAATGCTTCATCCCTGAGTTCTGCGTCCTGGAGGACGGCTGCTGGATTGGGCCGAGGGCTACTTTTACCAACGACCTGTATCCGCCGAGCGGCGGGCGCAACCTCAAAGGCCCCACCATCAAGAAGGGCGCGCGCATTGGCGCGAACGCCACATTGCTGCCGGGCATCGTGGTCGGAGAGAACGCGTTGGTGGGCGCGGGCGCAGTCGTGGTCCACGACGTGCCACCGGAAGCGGTCGTCATCGGAAATCCCGCCCGGATTATCAAGCGGGTGTCGGAGCTGCGCCTCCGACGCCTGGTCTAGCTGGCGCATTGAGGCCGGTGGACACCTCCCACACTCCAGGCCCGGGGCGCCAGCACAGCCTGATCTACTTCGGCGACCAGTGGGACGACCTCTGGCGACGCCGACAGGCCCTGTGCCACAGCCTCGCCAGCAAGAGCCTTTTCGACCGCGCGCTGTACGTTGAGCAGCCCCTGTCTCTTTCGTCTCTCCTGTGGTGGCTCCGGCACCCCCCTGACGCCGATGCGCAGCGGCGGTGGAGCCGCCTGCTCCGCCAGAGGCGCACGATGCTCCAGGTCCACCCCAAGATATGCCTGTGGACTCCTGTGACTCCCCTGGGCCTGCGTCAGTCCCCAATCTTAAGCGCCGTGGACAATCTGTTCCGCGTGCACGGTCAGGCGAGGACGCTCAGGCGACTGACTTCACGCATGGGCTTCTCCCTCCCCATCGTCTGCGTCTCGCTGCCGCTGGTTGACAAGCGCGTGCTGGAGAGTGTGCAGCCGGCCCTGCTGTGGTACGACTGCACGGAGGACTTCACAAAATTTGAACACCTGCCCGCGCGGGTGCGCGAGGCTTGCGGGACAATGGATGCATGGCTGACGGACAACGCTGACGTGGTGACCGCTGTCAGCGTCGTCCAGTTCGAGGCCAAGAGGGCGCGACGCGGCTCCCGCGCTACTCTCTACTCTCCAAATGGCCTCCTGCTTGAGCCATTCCTCGCGCCTGTCCCCTCCGACGAGCCGGAGGACCTGGCCGCCATTCCGCGGCCGCGCCTGACGTTCGTGGGCGCCGGCCTCAACACGTATCTTGACTGGGACTTGATAGACATGCTCGCTTCGAGACGTCCTGACCTTTCGCTCGTCCTCATTGGACAGGACACACTGCCTCGCCACTTGCATGAACGCCTTGCTGGACACCACAACATCCACTTCCTCGGTCTGAAGCCTTACGGCGACCTGCCCCGCTATCTGGCCCATGCAGACCTGTGCCTCCAGATATCGCGGCCCGGCCATCTGCCAAGCCAGGAAAGCGTCCTGAAGGTCTGGCTCTACCTGGCCGCGGGCAAACCCGTGCTCTCTCTGACCGCAACCGCCGGCGCGGATAAAGGAGGACTCATCGCGGTGGCAGCAACGCGTGACGAGTTCATCGCCAAAGTGGACGAAGCTATGGCCTCAGATACACCCCGGCTTCAAGAGAGGCGGAAGGCCCTGGCGCAGGAAAGCTCATGGGACGCACGCGCGGACACGGTCTGCCGGGCGCTGGAGGAGGCACTGGTGAGGAAGGGTCTCTCGGGCTAGAGTCTGATTCCTAGCTGGCTTTTTTCGCGGCGACCGGACTGGCGAAGAACGTCACGACGGCGGCGGAGACTTGGCGCACCTGCTCTTCAGTCATCTCCGGGTACATGGGGAGTGAAAGCACCTCTCGCGCGGCCTGCTCCGTGCACGGGAACGCTCCGGCCCGATAGCCCAGGGCACTGTAAGCCGGCTGAAGGTGCAGCGGAAGCGGATAGTGGATTCCCGTTTCCACGCCCTGGGGCCGCAAGTGCTCGCGCAGCAAGTCTCTTTGCGGGGAGCGCACCACGTACAGGTGATAAACAGCCTGGCAGCCGGGTCGCTCCGAGGGGATGACCAATGGTGTTCCCGCAAGCGTCTGGCCGTACACCTGCGCTATCGCTCTTCGGCGGCGGTTCCACTCCTCCAAGCGCCGCAGCTTCACACGCAGGACCGCCGCCTGCAGGGTGTCAAGGCGGGCATTGTAACCTACGCACTGGTGCTCGTACTTCTCGGCGCGGCCATGGTTGCGCAGCAGCTTCACCTGTCGCGCAATCGCTTCGTCATTCGTGACGACAGCGCCCGCGTCCCCCATCGCTCCCAGGTTCTTGCCCGGGTAGAAACTGAACGCGGCAACATCACCCCACGCTCCGACCTTTCGCCCCTCGCACACGGCGCCGTGCGCCTGCGCAGCGTCCTCCAGCACGACCAGATGACGCCGACGCGCTATCTCCATGATACGGCGCATGTCCGCCGGATGCCCGTAGAGATGCACGGGAATGACCGCCTTCGTCCGAGGAGTGATGGCGGCCTCCAGCTTTCCCGGGTCCATGGTATACGTCGCGGTGTCTATATCCACGAAAACGGGACGCGCGCCGACGTGGGAGACCGCCTCGGCGGTGGCGATGAACGTGTGAGGTGTGGTGATGACTTCGTCGCCAGGGCCAACGCCCAAAGCGAGCAGGGCCAACTGAAGCGCCGTCGTGCCGGAGGAAGTCCCCACAGCGTAGCGCGCGCCGCAGAACGCCGCGAACTCCGCCTCCAATCGCTCGACTTCTTCGCCCATGATGAACTGGGACGACTCTATGACCCGCTCAATGGCGGCCCATATCTCCGAGCGGTTAGCGTCATGCTGCGCCCTGAGGTCAACCAGCGGGATTCGCGCCTTTGCCATGTCTTATCGCCCCCCGGAGAGCGCCGCAATCTCCACCGGCGCCCCCTGCCGTTGCAATGACTGCTGGGCTGCTTCCAGTACACGCACCACCCGCAGCCCATTCTCGCCATCGGTCCGAGGACGGGTCCCGCTGCGGACGCACTCCACGAAGTGGGCGCACTCCAGGTGCAAAGGCTCGGTCAGGTCAATCCGTGGGACATAGATATCGCCGGAGCGAATGCGCATCTGGAACTCGCCGTAGACCTGTTCGCCCCCCTTGACGATTCCCTTGTCATACATCTTCAGCTTGGCTTCGTTGTCCACGTCGTCGTACACAACCATGCGGCGGCTGCCCACGATCGTCATGCGACGCACCTTCGACGGGTCCAGCCAGCTCGCGTGGACGTGAGCAATGACGTTGCCTGGAAAGCGAAGGAGCAGGAACACGACGTCCTCTATGCCTTTGCTCAAATAGCTCCCACCCTGAGCTCGGACTTCGAGAGGCATGGCGTCCAGAAGATACAGCAGGATGGAGATGTCGTGAGGTGCGATACTCCACAGCGCGTTGAGGTCCTGCTGGATGCGTCCCAAATTGACCCGCGTGCTGTAGATATAGAACACGTCTCCCAGTTCGCCCGCGGTGAGCAGTTCCTTGATCTTCAGGACGGCGGGATTGTACTCAAAGGAATGGCCCACCATCAGCAGGCGCTTGTGCTCCTGGGCCAGACGGATCATGCCCTCCGCGTCCTGGATGTTCAAAGCAAGGGGCTTCTCTACAAGGACGTGCTTGCCGTGGGAGAGGGCCTCGCGGGCCAGCGGGTAATGGCTTCGGGCAGGCGTCGCGAGGACAACCGCATCCACTGCGGGGTCTTGCAAAACGTCGGCGTAGCGTGTGGTCGTCTGCACGTCCGGGTACTGGCTGCGCACTTTGTCTAGTAGCTTGTCGTCCAGGTCGCAGCAGTAGAGGACACGGCTGCCAGCGACTCCGCGGAAGTTGCGTAGAAGATTAGGGCCCCAGTACCCGTATCCCACGACGGCTACGGCGACGGGCTTGCTCACTGGTCCCCCTGACTGTGTCGTAGAGGCATGAAATATGAAGGCACAGCTTTTCCGTCCCGAACAAGCGCATCTTACTTTATCGAGCTTCGTAAGTCAATCAGACCGCATGGGGCTGGCTGCGCCACTGCGTGACCTGCGCATCGCCCCATGCGGGCAAGTGCGCCCGATGGCAAAGCCGCCAATGTGATTTCCGTTCATCGTGAAGCCCGTACCACTTCCTCTTGATAACTGCACTGAACGACGATCCGTGTGATCGTTTCGTGTATGCGACTTGACTTCCGTGATATGCTCTCCTACGATAGGGCCACGCGTCAATGTGGCGGCGGCCTCGCCCAGGGGCGACAGGCGGGCGAGACCTGAGGGCTTGCGTACGGGGAGTGAGAAGGAGGCGGCGATGCAGCAAGCGGCGTCATTGCCCCGGCCGGTCTGGATGACTGTCCTCGGAATCATCTTTCTTGCTCTGGGCGGCGTGGCGGCGCTGGGAGGCCTTGTTCTCGCGGGAGGCGCCGCGCTGGGGGGCGCGGCCTTGAGCGGAGCGGTTGCGGGAGGCCTTTTCGCCCCTCTTGTGGTTGCCGGGACGCGCTTGTCGGTCGTTCTCGCGTTCTTTCTGCTGCTGTTTGCGGCCGTCCATATCGCTGGAGGCATCGGCTTGCTGCGGGGCCGACGGTGGGCGCGCATTCTGGCGCTTGTCCTGCTGTGGATCGCGGGGATTTCGAGCCTGTTCGGGTTCCTGGGAGGCCTAGGCAGCGGGAACTTCGGGTCAACTCTGGTCAACCTGGTCTTCGTCGGGCTGTACGCGCTATTCATTTGGAAGTTCTACACCGATCCGGTGCGCGCCTATTTCAAACGCGGCCTGACGGCGCCGCCCCCGACCCCCATGGCGCCGCCTGCACCCGGCGCGCCGACAGCGGGACCTGCGTAAGGCGACGGCTGCCTGTTACTTAGCGGGTGACCGCTTGTTCAAATGGTCGAACGAGCGGCGAGTGGTATAAAGGAGGAGCGGTATGGGATTTGCACGGTTCATGGCCTCGCCGGTTGGGCGAGGCGAGCGAATTGTTCTCGGCATCGTGCTGATTGCCGTCGGCATCGGCGCTGTCGGTGGAGTAGCTGGGTGGGCGATCGCCGTGGCGGGACTCCTGCCGCTGACGTTGGGGATCATCAACGGGTGCATTTTCGCCCCGTTGCTCCGCGTTCCGTTCAAGGGCGCTGATCTGCCGCGGGAGTGACGCCGGCGGGACTTGCGTAAAGCTACCCCTGTTTCTTATCAAGCGGGTGACCGCTCGTTCAAGTGGTCGAACGAGCGGCGAATGGTATAAAGGAGGAGCGGCATGACACAGGCACAAGCGCAACCAGCGAAACCCGTGGTCATGGAGATCCAATACCCCGACAAGGTCTCTCGCGCCCTGAACTTTCTGATTTTCATCAAAAACATCCTTGCGATTCCTCACGTCGTCATCCTAATCCTTTACTGCATCGCCTACGCCGTCATGAGCATCATCGCATGGGTCGCTATTCTGATCACCGGCAGATACCCGCGCGGCCTGTTCGACTTCGCGGTGAAACTCCTGCGCTGGCAGCTCCGCGTCACTGCGTACTTGATGATGCTCCGGGATGAGTACCCGCCCTTCAACGGCAATCCGTAGCTGTAGCGCACGGCGGAAGGACAAAGCGAACGGCCACGCGAGAGGCCTCTCGCGTGGCCGTTCTACTCGTGGCAATGCGCCTAGCTCATCGTTGATCCGGCGGTCACGTCCAGGGTCTGGCCGGTGAAGGATACGCCGTCGTCGGAGGCCAGGAATACGACGGTGGCGCCGATTTCTTCCGGCTTGACCAGTCGGCGAATAGGCCCGCGGTCCATGGTGCGCTTCCACATCTCGTCCATCGAGATGCCGGTCGCCTTGGAGCGCGCCTCCAGGACGCGCGTCAGGCGCTCGCCCTCCACAGCGCCCGGGTTGATGCAGTTGCAGCGGATGTTGTACCGGCCCACCTCCATCGAGATGGTCCGGGTCAGGCCGATAAGCCCCCACTTGGAGGCGCAGTAGGCGCTGCGCAGCGGGAAGCCGCGCCTGCCCGCGCCGGAGCCGATGTTGATAATGACGCCGGTCTTGCGCTTGACCATGTGCTTCAGCGCCTCCCGGCAGGCGACCGCCACGCCGACCAGGTTCACTGCCAGCACCTCGTTCCAGTCGGCCACCTCCATGTCGGACACGTTGACGCTCTTGCCCTCGATGCCGGCGTTGTTGACGAGGATGTCAATCTGGCCTAATTCCTTGACGGTGCGCGCCACCATCTCCACGACCTGCTTCTCCTTCGAGACGTCCATGGGGACGGCGATGCCGCGGCGGCCCAGTGCGCGTATCTCGGCAGCAGTCTCGTTAATCTTGTCCACGCTGCGCGCGGCCACCGCCACGTCCGCGCCCGCCCGCGCAAGCTCCAGCGCTATACCCTTGCCGATGCCGTAGCCGCCGCCCGTGACGAGCGCCACCCTGCCTGCGAGTTTCATGGATCGCCTCCAGCAAAAACTTCTGAGCCTCCCGTCATTCCAATCGATAACGCGGGCTTCGCCAGTCATTTATATCTATGAAAAAATCCGCTGCCCAGCGTAAGTCTGAAGGCTCCGTACTATCCAAAGTCGCGATGCCCACGGCTTTACCGAGGTCTTTAGCGGCTAGCACTGCGTCCGTGAAGTCTTGATCACCAGAAACAAGAATACCTATATCATAGGAATTCCGCGCGGCGAGCAATACTAGATCAACAGCCAGTTGAACGTCCACCCGCTTCTGTTCGACACGAGTCGCTTTCGGGTTACCAGAAAAACTCCCACGCCTTTGAACCAAGCGTCCGTAGTTCACGTCCAAGAAGTCAACACTCCTTTTGAGTGCATCAAGATGGGCAATCATTTTCTTGTGTTTTTCTTCCTCACTCGCCGTCGGTATCGCGGTGTACAAATGAACTCTGTGGAGTGTGATACCCATATTGGGGAAAATAGGCCCTAATCGGTCAACCAAGCGAGTAGCCAAAAGACGATACTCTTTATCGGATGGTCTTAGTTTCTCATCCGCAAGATTTCGCAAGTGCTCATCGTCCAAGAAAATATCAACTCGCTGGTCTTGAATCATATGCACCTTTCGTTCCTCGTGACTCGAAATCCGCCCTGCCGTCTATCCGCCCCTCAGGTGCGTCAGGCTCAGGCCGCCGTCGCAGACGATGTTCTGGCCCACAATCCAGTCGGCGTCCTCGGAGCACAGGAAGGCGACAATCTTCGCCACGTCCTCCGGCGTGCCGATGCGCCCCTTGGGCGTCGCGGCGATGCGCGCGCGCTTCCACTCCTCGTAGCCAGCCGCGTCGCCGCCATACACGTGCGGGTAAAGCGTATTCACTATGGGGCCGGGGCAGACGCTGTTCACGTTGATGCCCTTCGGAGCGAGCTCGCAGGCCAGGTATCTGACCCACGTTTCCATCGCCGCCTTGGCGCCCGCCAGGATGCCGTGCCGGTCAATGACGCGGAGGGTGTCCCACCCGGACACGGCGACGATGCGCCCGCTCTGACGCCCCTCCATCAACGCGACGGCCTGCTGAACAAGGGGCAGGAACGCGTCCACGGTGATGGCGAACGTGCGGCGGACGTTGTGCTCCTTCGCTTCCATGAGTGGTTTGAAGGCGGAGGCCGCGGCGTTGACCACGAGAACGTCCAGGCCGCCGAACTCCGCTTTTACCTGAGCGAACAGGGCGCGGATGTCCTCCGGCTTCTCCAGGTCGGCCTTCACGGGCAGCGCGCGCACGCCCAGGGCGGTCAGCTCCGCCACGGTGGCGCGGGCCGCTTCCTCGTTCTGCTTGTAGTTGACGACGATGTGAGCGCCGCCGCCCGCCAGCCGCAGGGCGATGGCGCGGCCAATCCCTCGGCTGCTGCCGGTGACGAGCGCGACCCTGCCTGCGAGCTTCATGGCTGGTCCTCCTTCGAGATCGGGATACCCCGCCGCCCTGTGTCCCCCTTCTTCTGACAGGAGCGGGAGGATTACCGTGTCATATGTGCTGACTTCAGCCGTTCGGCCGATACGCCCAGCAGCTCGCGCCAGACAAACTCGTCGTGTTCACCAACTTCAGGGGCGCGATGGCGAATGCTCCCTCCGGTGCCTGAAAGCTTCACCGACAGCCCGTTGATCGGGATGACGCCTATCCCCGGGTATGACATGTCGACAAGCATGTCGCGCGCCCGCACTTGCGGATGAGACAGGACTTCGCTCACGTCGTTTACCTGACCGCAGGGGACGTGCGCGGCCACCAATCTGGCCAGGACGTCACTCGAATCATGTTTACTCATATAGGCAGCGACCAGTTCGCTCAACTGGTCCATATGAATACGACGCCCTTCATCATCCTGGAAACGCGGATCGCGACTCCACTCCGGGTTTCCCAGGGCTTCACAGAAGTTACGCCACATACCGTTTCCAATGATGGAAACGACCACCCACCTGCCATCCCTGCATAACAAAGTATCTGAAAAAGCCCAGAAGCTCTTGTTGCCCCTGGGCTGTCGCAGTTGTCCTCTGACAACGTATTCAGCCGGCACTGCAAAAGCGCCAAGGACCGATACCGCCGTGTCCATAAGGGACGCGTCAACCATCTGTCCCATGCCCGTACGCTCACGCTCCCGAAGCGCCAGTAGAATGCCCAGGGCG
Source organism: Dehalococcoidia bacterium (assembly GCA_030648205.1). Taxonomy (NCBI): domain Bacteria; kingdom Bacillati; phylum Chloroflexota; class Dehalococcoidia; species Dehalococcoidia bacterium. The sequence continues at coordinate 9,776 of JAUSIH010000105.1, forward strand.
GTATGGGCCCCGCAAAGAACGTCCACGTAGGCGGCTCCTGTCCGCGACGGGGGTGAACCAGGGAAACCCGAGTAGCTCATCGCACCTGACTCTGCTTGCAGGATGTTGTCAACCGCCGAGCGGTGCCGATAGGGGCCGTTGACACCAAAAGCACTGATTATTCCAACGATGATGGTAGGGTTCACGGACCGAAGCGATTCATACGACAGGATGTTTGCCTCGGCAGTGTCCGGCGTGAAGTTATGAATCAGGACGTCAGCTTGGGCCACAAGCTCCATCAGCAATGCTTTGCCCGTCGGCGAGCGAATGTCGAGCGTCGCACCCAGCTTGTTGCGGTTGGTAGTCAGCGGAACCAGACTGCGCCCATCCTTAGCGTAGGGCCCCAGACGTCGGTCTAACGCGCCGCCGGGAGGTTCGACGCGAATGACTTCGGCGCCGAAATCCGCCAGATGCATTCCGCTAACGGGACCCGCGAGCACACGTGAAAAGTCGAGTACCCGTACGCCTTCCAGAGGCAGGCTCATCGTCCCGCTCCTATCATTGGACACGACTAATCTCGTCACATGCAGACTGACTGCACGACGTAGCGCAGTATACTTGTGGGCCGTGGCCACGGTCAAGCCGTTTCGCTACGGCCGCGCGTAGCATTGTATAATGGGCGCACGGGAAGCACTTATGTAACCCGAGCGATGGACCGCGTAGCGGTTGGCTGGACTGGAAAGGAGACAGGCATGAGTGGGAAACGAGTCGTCATCCTGGGAGGCGGCGTGGGCGGGGTGGTGGCGGCAAACCGCCTGCGGAAGGCGCTGGGTAAAGAGCACCAGGTCACGGTCATTGACCAGACGCGCACGCACTCCTTTGCGCCGTCCTATCTGTGGCTCATGGTGGGCCAGCGCAAGCCGGAGGGCATCAGCCGCGACCTGGGCCGCCTGGAGCGCAAGGGCATCGAGTTCAAGCAGGCGGCCGTCCAGCGCATAGACACGGAACGCTCGATAGTCGCGACGGACAAGGGCGAGGAATCGTACGACTACCTTGTCGTGTCGCTCGGCGCGCGCATGGCTCCGGAGGCGCTGCCCGGATTCGCCGCGGGCGCCCGCTCTTACTACACACTGGAGGAAGCCGTCAAGCTGCGGGACGCCCTGCCCCAGTTCCAGGGCGGCAAGGTGGTGCTGCTGATCTCCTCCATGCCGTTCAAATGCCCGGCTGCCCCGTATGAGGGCGCCCTGCTGCTGGACGCCTACTTCCGCAAGCGCCGCATCCGAGACAAGGTGGACTTCCACGTCTATACACCGGAGCCGCAGCCCATGCCGGTGGCGGGGGTCGCGGTGGGCGCGCAGGTCTGCGGCCTGCTGGAACAGCGGAACATCCACTACCACACCGGCGCCAAGGCGACAAGCATCGCGCCGGACAAGCGCGTCATCAGCTTCGAGAAGGGCGACTCAGTCAAGTACGATTTCCTGGTGGGCATTCCGCCGCACGCCTGCCCGGAGGCGGTGAAGGCCTCCGGCCTGACCAACGGCGGCCCCTGGGTGCCCGTGGACCCGCGCACCCTCAAGACGAAGCACTCGAACGTCTGGGCCATCGGCGACGTGACGGCCGTACCGCTGCTCAACAAGATGATGCTGCCCAAGGCGGGCGTTTTCGCCCACGCCGAGGCGGAGATTGTCGCCAAGTCCATCGTACACGAGGTCACCGGACGAGGGCATCCGGAGGAGTTCGACGGGCATGGGGCCTGATTTCTGGAGACCGGCCACGGGATGGCCGGATACGCCTCGGGCAACTTCCTGGCCGAGCCCGTCCCCCTCGTCAAGATGCGCCAGCCCAGTTTCATCTGGCACTGGGGCAAGGTCCTGTTCGAGAAGCGCTGGCTCGCGCAATGGTTTTAGGCGCCTCACCCCCTCTGCTCCCCCTCTCCTTCCGACATGGAAGGAGAGGGGGATGAAAAAGCGGAGACGGGGGACGCCCCCGGACCCCCGGCAAGCCGCCCTGCGGCCTAGCACCGCGTCGTACCGCAAAGGAGTACATGGAGGAGCAGCAGCGGAAGAACCTGCAGCGCCTGGAGTTCGACAAGGTGCGCGAGGCGCTGGCCGCGCACGCGGAGACGGACTCGGGCCGGGAACAGGCGCGGAGTATAACGCCAACCTCTGATGCGTCCGAGGCGCGGCGGCGACTGCGGGAGACGGCGGAGGCCCGCGCCCTGCTGCGGACGAAGGGACACCTGTCGCTGGCGGGCGTACGGGACGTGCGCACGACCGTCCGGCGGGCGGCGCTGGGCGGGACGCTGGAGCCGTCCGAGCTGCTGGATGTCCGCGGGACGCTGGCCGTGGCCCGCGCCCTCCACACGATGGTCCTGGGCCAGGAAAGCGACCTGCCCGCGCTGAGCGCCATCGTTCGGGAGATGGCGCCCCAGCAGGGGCTGGAGCAGGACATCGAGCGGGCGATCAGTCCCCAGGGGCAGGTGAAGGACGACGCCTCGCCGCTGCTCTCGCGCCTGCGCAAGGACGTGCGAGGGGCGCACGCGCAACTCTGTGACAGGCTCGGCGAAATCGTAAGCTCGCCCCTGGGCCAGAAGGTGCTGCAGGAGCCGCTCATCACCAGCCGCGAGGAGCGGCTTGTGCTGCCGGTCAAGACGGAGCACCGCAACCAGCTTCCCGGCCTCGTCCACGACATATCCGACTCCGGCGCCACGGTGTTCATCGAGCCGCTGGAGGCGGTGGAGCTGGGCAACGCCTGGCGCGAGATGCGCATCGCGGAGCGGCGCGAGGTGGAGCGCGTGCTGGGCGAACTGAGCGCGGCGGTCGGCGACCGCGCCCCGGACATCGAGCGGACGGTGGAGCGCCTGGCGCACGTGGACCTGGCCCTCGCCAAGGCGCGCTACGCTAACGCCCTCCAGGCGACGGAGCCGGAGATAGTCGGCGAGGGAGAGCCGTACCTGCGCCTGCGAGACGCCCGGCACCCGCTTCTCAAGGGCCGCGTGGTGCCCGTATCCGTGGACATCGGCCAGGGGTACACCGCCCTGCTCGTCACCGGGCCGAACACCGGCGGCAAGACCGTCGCGCTCAAGACGGTGGGGCTGCTCACCGTCATGGCGATGGCAGGGCTGCACATCCCGGCGGGAGATGAGAGCGTCGTGTACGCCTTCGACAGCGTGTACGCGGACATCGGCGACGAGCAGAGCATCGAGCAGTCGCTGTCCACGTTCAGCTCCCACATGGGCAACATCGTCCACGTGCTCCGCGACGCGACGAGCCGCAGCCTCGTGCTGCTGGACGAGATGGGCGCGGGAACAGACCCCCTGGAGGGCAGCGCGCTGGCCCGCGCGGTGCTGTCCGAGCTGGTCAGGCGGCGCACGCTGACTCTCGCGACGACCCACCACGGCGAACTGAAGGCGTTCGCCCACGTGACGCCGGGGATGAAGAACGCCAGCGTGGACTTCGACCCGGAGACGCTGGCCCCCACCTACAAGTTGACCATCGGCCTGCCGGGTTCCAGCAACGCGCTGGCTATCGCTGAGCGGCTGGGGCTGGAGCGTCGCCTGCTGGACGAGGCGCGCGGCTTCATATCGCCCGGCCAATTGGAAGTGGACAGCCTGCTGACGCAGATACGCCGGGAGCGCGACACGCTGGTGGCGGAGCGCCGCGCCGCGGAGTCGGCCCGGATGGACGCCGAGCGCCAGCGCCAGGAGTTGGCCGCCGAGCGCGAGCGCCTGGAGGACCGCAAGGCGGACATCTTGGAAGAGGCGGGCCGGGAGGTCAGAGGCCGCGCGGAGGAGATGGACAAGCGGCTGGACAGGGCCGCCCGCGCGCTGGACGACGTGGCTGCGGAACGGGAAGCCTCTCACACCGTTGCGCGGGATGCGCTCAAGGAGACCGTGAAGAAAGCCTCCGCCGAGGTCAAGGCCGTTCGGCGGGAGGTCGCGGGGCCAGCGTGGTCGCCGCCGGAACCGTCGCGCCGTCCTTCCACGGAAGGAGGGCCGCTGCGCCGCGGCGACACCGTGCGCGTCCGCGGGCTGAGCCAGCGCGCGGAGGTGCTCTCCGACGTGGACGCGGAGGGCAAAGTAGAGGTGCAGGCGGGCGCGCTGAAGCTGCGCGTGCCCGTGCGCGACGTCGTTGGGCGGGACGAGCCGTCCGTGCGGCCCGCGGCGGTACGCGTCCCGTCGCCACCCCCCGGCGAAGGCGTCGGGCCGGAGCTGATGCTGCATGGTATGCGGGTGGAGCCCGCGCTGGCCAAGCTCGACCAATACCTTAACGACGCGGCCCTTACGCACCTGTCGCGAGTGGTCGTCGTCCACGGCAAGGGGACGGGCGCCCTGCGACAGGCGGTGCGGGAGTACCTGAAGGGGCATCCGCTGGTAACGGCGTACGCGTCCGCTCCGCCGGAGTCGGGCGGCGACGGCGCCACGGTGGTCGAGTTGGCGGGGTAACTCCCTGTCATTCCGAACGCAGTGAGGAATCTCCCCGCGCTTGCATCACGGGCCACGCATCGCCAATACTTTATGTAGACCGAACATCCTTTCAGGGGAACAGCATAGGTCATGTCTGACGAGTACACCTGCCGCGACTGCGGCCACCAGTTCCCCGGCCCTCCGCCTTGCGGAGCGGCCATCGGCGTCACGTGCCCCCGCTGCGGAGGCCGCGGCCTGGACCACAACCCTTGGCTGCTGGGCACATCCAGCGCGGAGGGCCTGACCGAAGAGGACTACTACGACGCCTACCTCTCGCCCTGAGGGGTGGAATGCACCGCGCCGTAGGCGCGGCGGACGAGGACGGAGCGCACATGGCTGAGCTGGTTGCGATATGCGGCACGCACGAGATACCGGAGGGCACGATGAGGCGATTCACCCTCGGCGGGGAGGATATCCTGATCGCCAGAGTGGACGGTATGTACTACGCCATTGACGACAGGTGCGGGCACATGAACGTCTCGCTGTGCGACGGTGTGCTGGAGGGCGCGACGGTGACGTGTCCGCTGCACGCCGCCCAATTCGATGTGCGGGACGGTCGCGTGGCGCGTCCATCCGAGCCGAAGCAGTTCGTGGCGCGGCACGGACAAGTGGGCAAACAGCTCGCGTTCATACAGACCAGGCCAGTCCGCAGCTATCCCGTCGTCGTCGAGGGCGGGACGGTGTATATCCGGCGGTGACTTCACCCTGTGCTGAAGTCGCGGGCGTGGACGCGCTGTGGCGGGAGATTCCTCGTCCTTCTTGGGAAGGACTCGGAATGACAAAGGAAGTGCGAACGGGCTGGCCTCTCGTCCTTCGACAAGCTCTCCGAATGGTCCGAGCGAAGCATCGGACTCCGCAAGGCGGAGAGTCCTCCGGACAGGATGAGCGGCCTCGCAAAGGGCGTTGGCCCTATGTGCACGGGGGCGCAGAGGGGCGCAGCCCCTTGACCAGGGAGTCCAGAGGGACTCTGTCCCTCTGACGGGGTCTCAGGGGTATCCCGGCCTTGCACAACAAATGCCCTTTTCAAGCTATTTTCTGTGCAAGTCCAAGTTGTGCACAAAAATTCGGTTCAATCCCCAACTCGTGAACCGCTTGGATAAGCACGCAGATGTTATGGCAGAGCACCTTAGCCAAAACTTCGTTGACCATGCCCGTGCTACTCTTGCTCCTAACTGCGTCCCCGAACTTTGCCTTGCACATCGAAAACACAGACTCGACATTGGAACGGCGATGGTAGTGCGTCAAAAACTCGTCTCGGTTCAGCATGAAGTAATGATACATCCGGCCCCATGCCGATGTCTCTTTGGTGGGGACCGTGTTGCTCTTGAACGGGATGAACGGCGTTGCGTTGACGGCCTCCACCGTCGCAAGGTTCTTGTGGCTCAGATATGCCTTGTCCGCCGAGATTTCAGCTATCTGAAAGTTCCGGGCTGTCTGCTCCACCAGTGGGACGAAATACGTGGTGTCGTTAGCTTCCCAACCGCTTATGTCCACGCTGGTGACTATGTGAGTGCTCACGCCGCACATAAGGTGCACCTTGACCCACTCTCGGTTGTCAATCTCCCGCCCGTACTTCTTGTTGAACCAGCGGATGAAACGGGACGTGGTGAAGCCGGACGAATCAATGGCAAACTCGGTTTCGACGGCCTTCAGGGGCAAGCTGCTCACCGTGACCAAGTGCTTCAGGATGGGCGTCATGTCGGGGTCGGCCAGATAGTTCGTCACCGAATTGAAATGCGGAGTGCTGGCGACCAGCCCCTCGGTCTTAGCGTCCCGGAGGTCGCTGGTGAACCGCCTGGACGAAAAGCCGGTGTAGACCTTGTAGGCCGACGCAAAGAGCATGTCCGCCAGCGGGAGCGCCGGTCGGCCTCTGCCCTCATGGATGGGTTGGGGGATGCCCTTGCAGAGGTCAGCCAAGAGGACGCCGAACCGCGTCTTCTCCTCGGACTGGGCTGCATTGTAGGCGGGCCAGTTCTGGGAGTAGGTCTTGCGCGTGACCTTTGTGACCTTTACACTCTCTGTCTCAGTGACAGTGCCGTCTGGCGCGGTCTCCCGCTCCATGACATACTCAACCGCGAACATATGCTTGCACTTCACGAGGCGGGTCTCATGGTCTGGGCAAGAGCACTTCAGGCCGGGAATCACGGTGTACTTGTCCCCGTTTTGAGTCTGGGACGGCACCAGCCAGACATCGCCCTTCCGTATAATCTTGCTCCGCGCCGCAATCTCCAAGCCCCGTTCCTGTCTCGCGTCCATTTGAGTCCTCCACGTGTGCTATCTATGTCGTATTCACTATACCATACTCAGTATGGGTTTGTCAAGAGATAATTGATGCAACATTCGTCTGTTTTGCTATTGACAACACAGTACTCTGTATGGTACGGTCTTGCCGTGAACGATATACAAAGGAAACTCGCAGAGCTTCAGGGGAAAGGCTGGACGCTTGCGGCTATAGCAGACGCAATCGGTCTCACGCACAATGCGGTCGAGAAGTGGAAAGCGGGAGCGCGACACCCAGCTAATCCTACTTTGCTTGCTCTTGATGATTTGAAGAAAAGGAAGGCTCCCAAGAAGCGGCGGTATGCTCCGAGAGAGGCAAGCTAGCTAATGGCAACTGAGATGACGACGGTCATCAAAAAAATAGTCCCATATCTACAGCGGCGGGGTTATAACCTCGACGATAATATGTTCTTCGGCGCACGCGCTGAGAACGAACAGGAACGGGTTGGGTTCGTTGATATTCTCATCAAGCGAAGTGCCCGAGCTGCGTCAGCACTCTTCTTGCTTGAGGCTAAGCGGGACAGCGCCAAGCTCACGGCAGACCACCGTAACCAAGCACTTGCTTATGGGAAAGTAGTACGGGTCCCGTTCGTTGTAGTCACCAACGGCGAAGAGGTTGAACTACATAACGTCGCCTCAGGTCGAAAAATCAAGATTAATGGCTCGGTTATTGGCAAGGTTCCGCATTACGACCGATTGGATCATGTCTTAGCGCAGTTCAAGGTCAGTCCGACCGCCGAGAACATTGACCTCGGAACTGACGAAAGCCTACCGTTTCGACCCGGACTAAGCCTGCCCCAATTGCAGGCGCTTATTCGTCGGTGCCATAACAAGATAAGAAACGTAGAGAAGGATGAAGAGAACGTTTTTGCTGACGTTTCCAAACTTCTCTTCCTGAAGTTGCTCGAAGAGAAGCAAGATCGGGGCGAGCTAGGCTTCGCACTACCCTACACCTATAGATTTCATGAACTGGCCTTAAAGAAGTCTGCCCCCGACCAGGTAAAAGATGCCATCACCAGCATGATGCAACAGGTGGTTGACCTTCCCAATTATGGAGAGGTCATGACTCCGACCCTTCACATGCGAAATCCCACTACGTATTCGAAGGTTGTCAATGAACTTTCCAGCGCTAACTTCACCGATTCCGAACTGGATGTCAGAGGCTCAGCCTTTGAGTATTTCGTGCAGGCCAGCCTCAAGGGGCGGCGTTTAGGGCAGTTCTTCACGCCCCGTCCCTTGGTACGGTTCATGCTCTCCCTCATCCCATTGGAGCAAGTAATCCCGGAACTCCTAGACCCTAAGGCGCACCCGATGGTGGTTGACCCCTCGTGCGGTTCCGGGGGTTTTCTCCTTGCTGCGATGAATCAACTCCTAAGCAAGGTGAATGCCGAAAGAGGGCGGACGTATACAAAAGACCGAGCAGACATACTCGTAAAGCGCATCAAGAAGGAAGTCTTCTGGGGTGCGGATGCTAATCAGCGAATCGCGTCTACGGCCAAAATGAACATGATCATTGCCGGGGATGGCTTTGCCAACATCCGCAATGGTGATAGCCTCAAGGATGAAGTTGACTTCTTGCGCGTAGACCATCGGACATTGCCTCTAGCGGACTACGTAGTTACAAACCCGCCTTTCGGCATGTCAGAGGCGGACACGCTCACAGGAGCAGACCTAGGTCGTTTTGGCATTCAGCTCACCAAAACTCAGGCGCTCTTCTTGCAAAAGATGGTGAAGATAACCAAACGAACAGGGCGCATTTGCACCGTGATCGATGATGGGATGCTCAACACTGGGGCGATGAGCCGCATACGAAAGCATTTGATTAACGAGTGTTTCATCGACGCCGTAGTCCGGCTACCCGATGTGACTTTCGAACCCAATAAGATAAACGTCAGGTCCAGCGTCTTGCTGATGACGAGAAAACCTAATGAGGACGCTGTTCAAGAGCATCCTGTTAGAATGATTGACCTACGGAAGCTGGGGTACAACTCTATTGGCGAAGAGGACCCTTCGACTCCGATAGAAGCTATTATTCGATTAGTTCGCTCCCGCTGGGATGACATGGCGCGAATTTCGCTTAGCCTGGACGACACAGGTGGCACATTCCGTTCCTTCCCGCTGAATCTAGCCACAATCCTCTCTGAAGAGGATGCAAGGTTGGACATCAAGTATTACGACCCTGAAACCCTCACTCTCGTAGCACAGTTGAAAGAGTCCGGGGCTTTGACTTTAGCGCAACTAGTGACTGAGCCGTTGCACCGTGGCAAATCACCGGCAAAAACCGAGTACAACGCCGACCTCACCAGTGATGTGATTGTGGTTAAGGCGGGCAACATTGGCCGCACCAGCCTTGCGCCGCCGTTCGATCTCATCGCGGAGAACATCTATAACCGACTAACTGGAGCACGGCTGAGAAAAAACGATTTGTTGCTAGCTTCTACTGGTGAGGGTACGCTAGGTAAGGCCACCGTCTATGACCGTGACGGGCGGGGGGTTGCAGATGGTCATGTCACCATCTTGCGATTAGTAGACACCGTACTTCCCGAATATGCGGCCTGGTTCCTGCGGAGCGAGATCGGGCAGGTTCAGATTGCTCGCCTATTCACTGGTTCCACGGGGCAGATTGAATTGCCAGAGGATGAAGCTGCCAGAATCCTCGTGCTGGTTCCGAAAGACAAGAAAAAGCAAGCGCGCCTTGTGCAGGAGTGGATTAATGAAGTGCATGGAGCTGAGCAACTAGAGCAGGCTGCTCTGAAGATTCGAAGACAGGCCCATGATAGCTTTGTGGATGCGGTTCGTGCCGGGCTTAAAAGGGGCGGGTTTTGACTTTTGGCACAACCCAAGGATTATTTGTGCAGACGCCCGATTATTTGTGCAGGAGGCATTAAGTGTGCAAGGCCGGGGTGTCCCCTGACCTCATTCTTCTTCCTTCTTCCCCCTCTCTGTTGAGAGGGGGACCGAGGGGGAGAGCGCGTACCCTGGATGGGGAGAAAGTGAGGGGAAGCGGTGCGTAAGAGCAAAGGCGCGCCCGACATGTTCCAGCAGGCGGGGCAGGCCCGTGCGGAGGCGGAAGCGCCGCTCGCCGCGCGCATGCGCCCGCGCACCTTCGACGAGTTCGTCGGGCAGGAGCACCTGCTCGGCGAGGGCCGCGCGCTGCGACGGCTCATCGAGGCCGACCAGGTGCCGTCCATGGTCCTGTGGGGGCCTCCCGGCTCCGGCAAGACCACCCTCGCGCTCCTCATCGCCCGCCTCACCAAGGCGCACTTCGCCAGGGTCAGCGCCGTGACATCCGGCGTGCAGGACCTCCGCCGCATCATCGAGGAGGCGAAGGAGCGCCGCGCCATGACCGACCAGCGCACCATCCTCTTCGTGGACGAAATCCATCGCTTCAACAAGGCCCAGCAGGACGTGGCGCTGCCCCACGTCGAGGACGGCACCGTCACCTTCATCGGCGCGACGACCGAGAACCCGTCGTTCGAGGTCATCTCGCCGCTGCTCTCGCGCTCGCGCGTCTTCACGCTCAACGCGCTGACCGACGACCAGGTGCGGGACATCGTCGAGCGCGCACTGGCCGACGAGGAGCGCGGGCTGGGCAAGCTCCACGCGCGGGTGGAGCCGGACGCCATGAAGGCCATCCTGCTCGCCGCCAACGGCGACGCCCGCATCGCGCTCAACGCCGTCGAGCTCGCCTCCGCCGTGGCGAAGCCGGACCCTTCCGCGGAAGGGCGGCGCGTTGACCTCGCGACGGCGCAGGACGTGCTCCAGCGCAAGGCGCTCATGTACGACCGCGCCGGCGAGCAGCACTACGACACCATATCGGCGTACATCAAGTCGGTGCGCGGCTCGGACCCGGACGCGGCGCTCTACTGGCTGGGGCGCATGCTGGAGGCGGGCGAGGACCCCATGTTCATCGTCCGGCGCATCATCCTGCTGGCGTCGGAGGACATCGGCATGGCGGACCCGCAGGCGCTGTCCGTCGCGGTGGCGGCGCAGCAGGCGGTCCACTTCATCGGCATGCCGGAGGGCTTCCTGCCGCTGGCGGAGGCGACGGTGTACCTGGCGACCGCGCCCAAGAGCAACTCGGCGTACACGGCGTACCTGCGGGCGCTGGAGGACGTGCGGCAGACGCGGGACGACCCGGTGCCGCTGCACCTGCGCAACGCGCCCACGGCGCTGATGCGCGACCTGGGCTATCACCGCGGCTACAAGTACGCGCACGAATACGCGGAGCACTACGTGGAGCAGCAGCACCTGCCGGACAACCTGAAGGGGCGGCGCTACTACGAGCCGGGCGCGCTGGGCTACGAGGCGAAGGTCAAGGAGTGGATGGAGCGGCTGCGCAAGCACGGCGGTGAGAGTACTAGGCAGTGACAGCAGCAACACATACAGCACGCTGACATCCGCGGCCCGTGCAGTGTGTGATAACCGCAGAGGGGCTTGCGGCGGGACGCGCCTACGTGGTGGCTGTGCCACGGCTTTCCAATGTGTCCACATAGCTCTATAATGTGTCCACATGGAGGTAGCCTATGACGACAAAAGTGGGACTGCGCGAGCTACGGGGCAAGCTGGGACACTACATGCGCCGGGTGCGGAAGGGCGAACGTGTGACTGTGACGGAGCATGGCAAGGACGTCGCCGTCATTGTCCCGCCCGAACAGACCGACGAAGAAAAAGCCCTGTGGAACATGGTGAAGGAAGGCAAAGCGCAATGGAGCGGCGGTAAACCGCAAGGGATGAAGAAGCCGGTCAAGGTACGCGGCAAACCCGCGTCTCAAATTGTTCTTGAAGAGCGCCGATAGCACCTGTTCTTATAGGGGCACTATTAGCGAGGCGGCGTGTCCGTATGAGCCTTTAATGACGTTTTGTCGGTGTGCATAGGGCAATTCTCGCACATATAGTAGCCGTTGCCAAGGTACCGCCATTTGTGGAGCTTGCCATCTGGACATCTCCAGTAATCTATCGTTTTCTCCCTAAGCAGAATCTTGTGGCGGACAATCCTACCAATCGCTATCAGTGCTATTAGCCAAAAACATGCTACGCCGAACACAAATGCTATTTGCCAGCCCAAGGTCAGACCTTGAAGCGCCGACAAAAGAGCTATCGCTATGGCTGTTATTATTGGGAATCCACCCAGCCAAACCAAAAACCCGTATAATTCCCAGCCCTTCCAAGCCCATTCAACTATCTGTCGCCACAGTGGCTTCTTCTGAGATGTCATAGCGTCATGCTATCCATCCGATTCTCATGCGTCAAATGTCCATCCACATGGAGATTCCTCGCTTCGCTCGGAATGACGGAGAGACTAGGCCCTTGCGGCGGCGCGCGTCGGCGTGTAGGCTGTGCGACGGCCTAAACGCCGACTATGACACGACCTTCTGACTTCTTCACCGTTGACGCCGCCTGCCCGCGCACCCGTGCCCGCGCGGGCGTGCTCTGCACTCCCCACGGGAACGTGCCCACCCCCGCCTTCATGCCCGTCGCCACGCAGGCCACCGTCAAGGCGCTGGACCCCGCCGACCTGACGGCCATCGGCGCGCGCATCCTGCTCAGCAACACCTCCCCCCTCTACCTGCGCCCGGGCATCGAGACCATCGAGCGGCTGGGCGGGCTGCACCGCTTCATGGCGTGGGACAGCCCCATCCTCACCGACTCCGGCGGCTTCCAGGTGTTCAGCATGGGCCTTCTGCGCAAGGTGACCGAGGAGGGCGTAACCTTCCGCTCGCACATTGACGGCGCGGAGCACGCGCTGACGCCGGAGAAGGTCGTCGAACTCCAGCGGCGACTGGGCGTGGACATCATGATGCCGCTCGACGTCTGCCCCGCCTACGGCGAGGACGCGCCCGCCGTCCGGGAGGCCGCCGAGCGCACCCTGCGATGGGCGGAGCGCGGCCTGACGGCGTACCGCTCCGGCCAGCGGGACGACCAGGCGCTGTTCGGCATCGTGCAGGGCGGCACGTCGCCGGAGCTGCGCCGCGAGTCGGCGGAGCGCACAGTGGCGATGGGCTTCGCCGGGTACGCCATCGGCGGGCTGTCGCTGGGCGAGCCGAAGGCGCTGACGTGGGCGGCGCTGGACGCCACCGAGCCTCTGCTGCCGACGGACAGGCCGCGCTACATGATGGGCGTCGGCTCGCCAGAAGACCTCGTGGAAGGCGTCGCGCGCGGCATGGACATGTTCGACTGCGCGCTGCCGACGCGGGTGGCCCGCCACGGGGCGCTGTTCACGCCGGAGGGCCGGGTGAACATCCTGCGCGCGCCCTACCGCGAGCGCACGGGGCCGGTGGACCCCACCTGCGACTGCTACGCCTGCCGGACGTTCTCCGCCGCGTACCTGCACCACCTGTTCAAGGCCGAGGAGTTGCTGGCCCACCGGCTCGCCACGCTCCACAACCTGCGCTTCGTGCTGCGCCTCATGGAGACGATGCGTCGCGCCATCGTGGACGGGCGCTTCGAGGACTTCCGTCGCGACTTCCACGCGCGCTACACGCCCTCCGACGAGGAGACGCGCGTGGAGCAGAAGGCGAAGTGGCTGCGCGCCCGCGAGGCCCGCGGCATGGACGACGAGCCCGCCCGCCGAGGCGCCCGCGCATGAGTCCCGTGACGCGGGTGGTGCGTCTGCCGCGCATGTTCTACGGCTGGTGGATCGTCATCGCGGGGACGTTCACCCAGTTCCTGACGGGCGGCCTGTACTACTACGGCTTCAGCACACTGGTCCTGCCGCTGGAGCAGGAGTTCGGCTGGAGCAGGGCCGCCGTATCCGGCGTGGTCTCCCTTTCCCGACTGGAAGGAGGGTTGACCGGGCCCTTTGGTGGCTATCTTGTGGACCGGTACGGCCCACGACTTGTAGTGCTGATCAGCGTCACACTGATGGGGCTGGGGTTCATCGCGCTCTCCCAGGTCCAGTCCCTCATCGGGTTCTACGCCATTTACATCCTGTTCGTGGCGATGGGCGCGAGCACCGGCATCGCCATGGCGATGCCGACGGCCATCGCCAACTGGTTCATCCACAAGCGCAGCCGAGCCATGGGCATCCTGTACGCCGGCGTCGGGATGGGCGGCGCGGCGGTGCCCATCCTGGCGCTTCTCATCTCCGCGTATGGCTGGCGGACGGCGCTCATCATCATAGGCACGCTGGTGATAGTCGTCTTTGTGCCCTTGTCTCTCGTCTTCCGCCAGCGCCCCGAGCAGTACGGGATGACACCAGACGGAGAGTCGCCAGCGACTCCGACAACGACCGTTGTCCCCAATGAGAAGAAGTCAAAGGACGCGGAGATTGACTTCACGCCACGTCAGGCGTTGCGTACGCCCTCGTTCTGGCTTATCTCCATCGCTTTTGCGATGCGCACGACAGCGAGCCACGGTGTTCCGCTGCATCTCATGCCGCACCTCCAGGGCCAGGGGTTCAGCACCGAGGCGGCGGCGCTGGCGCTCGGAGCGCTGGGCGTGGTGAGCGTGGTCGGCAGACTGGGCTTCTCCTGGCTGGGCGACTTCTGGGAGAAGCGCGTTGTGCTCTTTGGCAGCACGTTGATAATGTCGGTGGGCCTGCTGTTCCTGAACCTGCCCGCTACGTGGACGACTGTGGCGCTGTTCCTGCTCGTCTACGCGCCCGCCTATGGCGGCGCGCCGCCCCTGACCCGCGCCATTTTCGGCGAGTACTATGGCCGCAAGCACTACGGGACCATCAGCGGGTTCTTCTCCGTCATCATCATGGTCGGCACGGTGGGCGGGCCGCTCTTCGCAGGGTACATGTATGACACGTCGAAGAGCTACACCATCGCCTTCTACGCCTTCGCCGTGGCAAACACGCTGGGGGCCGCGCTCATCTTCCTGGCGAAACGACCGAAGCCGCCAGTGGCGGCTTCGCAGGCAAGAGCAGGGCTGGCGACGGGCTAAGTCCGGAGTTGCTTTGCCACGGGGCCGCCGTGGTTGCCCGCGGGCAACAGCAACCACCGCTCGCCGAACACACGGAGGGCCTCCACCAGAGGAAACGCGGCGCGTCCCTTCTCCGTCAGTGTGTACTCGACGCGAGGGGGCGCCTCGGCAAACTGGCGGCGAGTCAGAAGGCCCTCCCGCTCCATCTCACGGAGGCGGCGGCTGAGCACGCGCGGGCTCATGCCCGTGGAGGTCTGTATCTCCGAGAAGCGGCACGTCCCGCGCGCGAGGTCACGAAGAACGAGCAGACACCAGACGTCGCCAAGGAGCCGCGCCGCGCGCGCGACCGGGCACGGCTCGCCGGAATTGCCTGACCTGGTTACTGTCCGCATTCCTTCCTCGGTCTCCAACTGTCCATAGTATAGCATGACGTTGACAACCCTCCGGACCACGGCTATTATTAGGACAGTGACTATTCTTTAGATAGTTACTGCAGCAAAACGGACGGAAGGAGCAGTCTCAATGGACAAGACGGTCATTACTCCCCTGTTGAACGGCCCGTACCTGATTAAAGGCGCCATCAAGCTGGTGGACGTAAGCGGCAGGGAGTTCCCTGTCAGTGGTGATGCCATCGCGCTGTGCCGCTGCGGCGGGTCCGATAACAAGCCGTTCTGCGACGGGGCGCACAAGAGGATCAACTTCCAGGCGGATACAAAGGCAACAACAAAAGCAGAGACCGCATAGAAGCACAAGCCGCCAACGGTAGGGGGAGGGATACATGAACAAGAACGGCAGGAGCGCAATCCGTTTCGGCGGAGTGAACCATCTGGCGATGGTCACCGGCGACATGGACAAGACGGTCCGTTTCTACAGGGACATCCTGGGACTGCGGCTCGTCGCGACCACGGGCAACTCCCGGCGCAGCTATCCCTTCCGCCATTACTTCTTCGAGATCGGGCCGGGCAGTACGCTGGCCTTCTTCGAGTGGCCGGGGATGGTCACCGAGTTCAAGAAGCCGGCGGGCCTGCCCGTGGCGGGACGCATCCAGTTCGACCATCTGTCGCTGAACGTGGCCGACGAGGAGGCGCTGCTGAAGCTGCGCGACCGCCTGTCGGCGCATGAAGTGGAGGTCACGCGGGTGGTGGACCACACCATCATCCAGTCCATCTACTTCCATGACCCCAACGGAATTGCCCTGGAGGCATCCTACTGGGTCAAGGACCCCACCGGACACGAGCCGGAGTGGGCGGACCCGGACGTGTTCGGCGACCCGGAGCCGGTGACGGCGCTGCGCGAGGAGATGGCCCAGACCAAAGTCTAGCGGGCCACACGGACGGGACACAACAAACAGGAGGAGACTATATGGCCTCCTCCTGTTTTGCGTAACGCGGGATGCTGAGTTAGCCGCCAGCCACGGCGGGAACGATGCTGACCTCGTCGCCTTGCTTGAGGCTGGTCTTCACCCCTTGCAGGAACCGCACGTCTTCACCGTTGACGTAGATATTCACGAAGCGGTGCAGTTCACCCTTTTCGTCGCAGAGGCGCGCCTTGATTCCCGGGTAGTCCTTCTCCAGCGACTGGATGGCGTCGTTGATCGTGGCGCTCTCCACGTCCACCACCTCTTTGCCCTTGGTCAGCCGGCGCAGGGGCGTGGGAATCCGCACTTTCACTTTCATGGGGTCCATGTCCTCCCTGATTTCCTCTGCATTTTGCTTATTATTATAGGAAATGCACGTTGCGTCCGCCAGCGTTCCTTGACGAAGGCGTCGTGGGCTAGCCTTCCACGATGTCGCCGGTCACCAGGTCCACCCGGACGCCCTGCTCGCGGACCCACCGAAGTCCGCGCTGGACCTCCTCCTCCTTGCCCTCCAGCTCCAGAATCACCCAGCCCGTGCTCTCCTTGACCTCGGCGCGGCGGATGTTGGTGACCACCTCGAAGTGCTTGCCCAGGTACCAGATGACGGGTTCGGTGACGAGGTTCTGGGGGAAGGTGAACCGCACCCGCAGCTTGGCGCCGGACGCCGCGCGCGGGACCCGGGGTTCCTGAGAACGGGGACTCTCTTTCGTCACAGGTCTACCTCCTGGCGTCCCACCCGTACAGGGCGGGAGACTCGGCGGGTTGCGCCAGCCTAAAGGCGCGCGGGATACCAGAGATGGGACGGCCTCTAGCGTTCCTTCAGGGCCTTCTCGAAGGCGGCAAGGCTGGGCTCGATGAGCAACGGCTTGACCACGTCCTCCACCGCTTCCTGCGTCTTCAGGCCGTTGCCGGTGATGTAGGCCACCGTCACCTCGTCCTTTTGGATTGCCCCGCTCCTGGCCAGCTTCTCCAGCCCGGCGATGACAACTCCCCCGGCGGTCTCGGAGAAGATGCCTTCCGTCTGCGCCAGCAGCTTGATGCCCTCCACGATCTCCTCGTCGGTCACGGACCAGGCCGAGCCGCGCGTCTCCTGGATCGTCTTCAGGGCGTAATAGCCGTCCGCCGGGTTGCCGATGGCCAGGGACTTGGCAATGGTCTTGGGCTTCACCGGCCGGATGTTCATCGTCCCTTCCAGGAATGCAGTGGAGATGGGCGAGCACCCGGTGGGCTGCGTGAGGTGCATGCGCGTCTTGACCGGGCCGATGAGCTTCAAGTCCGACATCTCCTTCAGGCCCTTCCAAATCTTGGTGAACAGGGAGCCGGATGCGGCGGGAACCACCGCGTGGTCGGGCGCGCGCCAGCCCAGTTGCTCCGCCACCTCGTATCCCAGGGTCTTGCTGCCCTCCGCGTAATACGGGCGGACGTTGATATTGACGAAGGCCCAGTGGTACGAGTCGGCGATCTCCGAGCACAGGCGGTTGACGTCGTCGTAGTTGCCCTTCACGGCCACCAGCGTGGGGCCGTAGATGGCGGCGCCGACGACCTTCCCCTTCTCCAGGTCCGCGGGTATGAAGACGACGGCTTTGATTCCTGCGCGCGCCGCGTGGGCGGCGACGCTGCACGCCAGGTTGCCGGTGGACGCACAGGCTATGGTGTCGAAGCCAAACTCCAGGGCCTTCGTCGCCGCGATGGAGACGACGCGGTCCTTGAAGGAGTAAGACGGGTTGACGCAGTCGTTCTTCAGGTACAGGTTGTCCAGGCCTAGCCGGCGGCCCAGATTCTTCGCCTTGATGAGTGGTGTAAAGCCCGCGTTGATGTCCACGGCCCGCTCGCTGTCCGCGGGAAGCAGGTCGGCGTAGCGCCAGATGCTCAGCGGCCCCCGCGCGATGCGCTCACGGCTGATGACGCGGGAGATGGCGTCGTAGTCGTACACGATCTCCAGCGGGCCAAAGCAGAAGTCGCAGACGTTGATAGGCTCCTGCGGGTAATCACGCCCGCACTCCCGGCAACGCAGCGCCTTGACGTATGACATTATGTGCATCTCCCGGCAACGCGAAGGGGCGAAAAAAGACCGCTCCGCGTGGAAGTGGTCCTTGGGGCCCGCCCGGAGGTCCGGATAGAGTGCCGTCCGGGTCTGGCGGCGGCAGTGTGCTCCCTTTATGTTTGATGCTAGCAGCGGCGAAGCTCGATGTCAAGAACGCAAGCCAAACGCGCCCGCCATATCCCGCGGGCCGCGCCCGCATCGGCGGCGGCAAAAAGGCGGGGGTGGCGTCCTGTTTTGTCAACTACACTAACCCTGATAACGCATGTTAAGTCGTATTCAAAAATGAGTTGACAATGCCATTGTAGCATCATACAATGAGCACAAGGAGCTACAACCCAATGGGCAGAGACTACTACGACGTTCTGGGCATCCCCCGAAGCGCCTCCGATAAGGACATCAAGGCGGCGTTCCGTCGCCTTGCCCGGAAATACCATCCGGACGTCAACCCGGGGGATAAGACGACCGAGGCCAAGTTCAAAGAAATCAACGAGGCGTACGAGGTGCTCTCGGACACCGAGAAGCGCCGCCTCTACGACACCTACGGTGAGAACTGGCGCCATGCCGACCAGTTCGCAAAGACGGGTGCGCCAGGCCAGGGCCAGGGACCATTCCACCAGGGACCATTCCAATGGAACGTGCGCACGGGCCCGCGCGTTGATTTTGAGCAGGGCGAGACGCTGTTCGGCTTCGGCGGCGCGATGGACGATGTGCTGGAGGAAGTCCTGGGCCGCCGGACTGGACGGACGGGCGCCCGCACGACGCGTACGCGCCGGGGCTCGGACGTGGAGCAGCCCGTCCAGGTGACGCTGGACGAGGCGTACGCAGGGACGACGCGCGTGCTGGAGCTGTCGCGCGGGGACGCATGCGCCACCTGCGGCGGCTCCGGCATCGTTTACGGCGCCGTCTGCGCCACGTGTCGCGGGTCGGGTACGCTTCCGCGCGTGCGCCGGCTGGAGGTCAAAATCCCGCCGGGCGTCACGGACGGCTCGCGCGTCCGAGTCCGAGGCGAGGGCAATCCGGGCACGCCGCGAGGCGCGCCGGGCGATCTGTATCTGGTGATCGCGGTGCTGCCCCACGAACGCTTCCAGCGCAAGGGCGACGACCTCTCCGCAGACCTGCCTCTGCCCCTGGAGGATGCCGTCCTGGGCAAGGAGGTAGAGGTGCGGACGCTCAAGAGCCGCGTGGCCTTGAACGTCCCGCCGGAGACGCAGAACGGACAGACGTTCCGCCTGGCGGGACTGGGCATGCCGCACCTCAGCGGTGGCGGATTCGGCGACCTTTATGTACGCGTGCAGGTCAGTCTGCCCAAGGGCCTTTCGGCCCGCGAGCGCGAGATATTCCAGGAGCTCCGCACGTTGCGTTCAGGGAGATAGAGCATATGCCCCAAGAGAGTGACACGGGACCTGAGACCACGCCGGCGGAAGAGCCTACGTATGTCATCAGCGTGGCCGCCAAGATGGTGGGCGTCGCGGCGCAGACCCTTCGCTACTACGAGCGTCAGGGACTGGTGCAGCCGCAGCGCTCCCAGGGCAAGATACGACTCTACTGCCAAAGCGAAGTTGACCGGCTACGGCGCATCAAAGGCCTTATAGACGACCTGGGGGTGAACCTGGCGGGGGTTGAGGTGATTCTGCGGATGGCGGACCGCATGGCGGCGATGGAGCGCGCCATGCGCGAGGTGTCCACGGAACTGGAGCAGTTGCGCCAGGCGCCAACGCGCACGGAAGGCAACGCCGAGGGGAGACTGAAGGAGTAAGAGAGCCATGACCACATCAGGTGGTTCCGATATGCTGCGGCCGGACAAGTTCACCGAGCAGGCCCAGCAGGTGCTCGCGGCGTCCCAGGAGATCGTGCGGAAGCTCCGCCACACTCAGTGGGACGTGGAGCACATCCTGCTGGCGCTCCTGGAGCCCGGCGGCCTGACCATTGACATCCTTGCAAACCTGGGCGTGGACGCCGAGCGGGTGCGCTCCCGCGTCCGGGAGGCGCTGAGCCGCCTCCCCCGCTCAACGTATGAGAGCGGCCTGCTGTACGCCACGCCTCGCGTGTCCCAGTTCCTGGACCGCGCCCACGAGGAGGCCAAGCGCCTGCACGACGAGTACGTGGGCACGGAGCACATGCTCATCGCCGTCACCACCGAGCGCCAGGGAGAAGCGCCGCGCATCCTGCACGACTTCGGCATTGACCAGGAGAAGGTCTACGGGGCGCTGATGAAGATACGCGGCGCGCAGCGCTCCACGGACCCTCACGCGGAGAGCAAGTACCGGGTGCTCCAGAAGTACACCCGCGACCTGACCGCCCTGGCGCGGGAGAGCAAGCTGGACCCCGTGGTGGGGCGCGACGCGGAGATTGAGCGGACCATCCAGATTTTGAGTCGGCGCACCAAGAACAACCCCGTGCTCATCGGCGACGCGGGCGTGGGAAAGACGGCCATCGCCGAAGGACTGGCCGAGCGCATTGTGGCGGACAACGTGCCGGACTTCCTGCGCGGCCGCCGCGTGCTGTCCCTGGACATGGGCGCCCTGGTGGCGGGCAGCAAGTTCCGCGGGGAGTTCGAAGAGCGGCTCAAGGCAGTCCTCGACGAGATACGCCACGCCCAGGGGGAGATCGTCCTGTTCATTGATGAAATCCACACGGTGGTCGGCGCGGGCGCCGCGGAAGGGGCTCTGGACGCCTCCAACATGATGAAGCCTGCGCTGGCCCGCGGCGAACTCCAGTGCATCGGTGCGACCACACCGGCCGAGTACAGGGAGCGCATCGAGAAGGACTCGGCGCTGGAGCGCCGGTTCCAGCCGGTGCACGTGAACGAGCCGGACGTGGAAACGGCCATCGAAATGCTGAAGGCGCTGCGGCACCGCTATGAAGCGCACCACGGCGTCAAGATAACGGATGAGGCCCTGGCGGCGGCGGCGCGCCTGAGCCAGCGCTACATCACGGGCCGGCATCTGCCCGACAAGGCGGTGGACCTCATTGACGAAGCGTCGAGCCGCCTGCGCATCGCCCTCTCCAGCCTGCCGCCCGCGCTGCGGGAGCAGCAGGAGAAGCTGAAGCAGCTTGAACGGGACGAGGAGGCGGCCTCCGTCGCCACGGACTACGACCGCGCCGCCAAGATTAAGGCCGACCGCGTCGCCCTGGACAAGACGTTCACCGATGCGCGCCAGGCCTGGATGACGGAGAAAGGCCTGGACGACAACGTGGACGAGGATGACGTGGCCACGGTGGTCGCCCAGTGGACGGGCATCCCCGTCAGCCGGATGCTGGAGAGGGAGCGGGAGAAGCTTGTCCACATGGAGGAGCGCCTGCACGAGCGCGTGGTCGGCCAGGACGCGGCCATCGCGGCGGTGGCCGACGCCGTGCGTCGCGCGCGCTCTGGCCTGAAGGACCCCAAGCGGCCCATCGGCAGCTTCATTTTCCTGGGTCCCACGGGCGTCGGCAAGACGGAGTTGG
>JAUSIH010000106.1 GCA_030648205.1 Dehalococcoidia bacterium
TGAACGGCAAGTTCAAGCCGTACAACTCGGGGGCGAACGCGAAGGAGATCGACGCGGGCAAGGGCAAGCCCTATGAGACCATCCGGTACGTCGCCAAAACGGCGATGGTGGACTGGAGCCTCATCGCGCGACGCTGGTCTGAAGTCAAGAACGGCACCATCGGCAACGGCCGCTTCCCGAGGTACACTCTGGCCTACGTTAACAAGGAAGGCAAAGTGCTGCCTCTGAATGAAGGCACGGTGATCGCCTTCAACCCGGTACGTCTCGCCGCGCAAGGAGGCGATTTCGGGGTTAGCGTCTATCAAAACGGGCAAGTGCTTGCATACGATAACGCGTTTCGCTACACTCTCGCACCCGGTGAGAACAAACTGGGGTTCGCTGTCTACGGCAAAGTTGACGGGGCATGGGAATACGTTGATTTCAGATACGTCACCGTCCGTTACGAAGCAGGCGAAGTAGTTATCAGTCCGGACAGCGTGACACTCACCCCACGCGGCAGCAGGACGTTCACTGCTACGGTGAACGGCAAGATGCCTGGCGCCGGCGTGCTGACATGGAGCGTGGACGAAGGCGCGGCGGGCGGCACTGTCACCAACTTCGGCATGTACTCCGCCCCGAACCAGATCGGCACGTACCACGTGACCGCGGCCCTCGCCTCGGACAAAACGAAGAAGGCGACGGCCACCATCACCGTGTCACAGGTGGCCCTGAACCTGCGGCCGGCGACCGCCACGGTGGCGGCGGGCGGCAAGCAGGCCTTCATAGCCGAGGTGACCGGCAACCCGGAAACGCGCGTCACGTGGAAGGTGGAGGAGAGCGGCGGCGGGACTGTCACGCCGGAGGGCGTGTTCACCGCGCCGTCCCAGCAGGGCACGTACCACGTCGTCGCCACCAGCCGCGCGGACCCGTCCCAGACGGCGCGGGCGACCGTGAGCGTCATCGTGCCCACGCCCACGCCCTTGCGGTTCACCCTGGCACTGTTCCCAAGCGAGGTTGTGCTGCTCCCCGGCGCGAAGCAGGAGTTCCGGGCTTCGCTTCTGGGCTTGAGCGACACCCGTGTGAATTGGAGTGGGATCCCCAATCAGGACATACCCGTTCAGGCATCTGAAAAGCCCGTCACCTTCGTCGCGTCGGACGTCGGCGACTACACAGTGCGTGTGAATAGCGTGGCTGACCCCACCAAGCACGCCGAGGCCAAGGTGAAGGTGGTGCCGGGCGTGTGGGTGCTCACCGGCAAGACGGAGACCAAGCTCCCGCCGAACGTTGCCACGGGCATGCCGAAGCCCACCGGATCGGTCTCCCTTTCCGGCGGGAGCGCGACGGCGTCGAACCAGACGGGGACACAGATATCCAAGTGGCGCTTCACATGGACGGAGCCGCCCGCCAGCCTGCCCGTGGGCCAGACGTTCAAAGGGACGCTTTCAACGCAGGACGCGGGGTCCGCGTACGATCCAAAGGCATTGCAGTTCCCGAGCGGGAGCGTGATTATCCGGGTGATGAGCGGGACGGACATCGTGAAAGATGGTTACGTGGATGCGGGCGCGGGCCGCAGTCTGCGCGGCGATTACCCGTTCATGCCCTCCGCGTCCAAGTCGTATGAGCTCCCCGTTCAGAAGGGACGGGTGGACGGCCCGCCGCTCAGCATTTCGGCGCAGGTGGTAGCGGCGACGAGCCTCGGCGAAAGCTTGACTTGGACGCAGATTTGGGGCGAGTTGCTCTACAAGTACGAGCTGCGGCCCTTGTTCGATCCGTCCGCCGTGCCGACGCCCGCTCCAACGCCGACGCCGCCTCCCAAGCCGCAGGTCTCCGTGGAGTTCACGTATCCCATGGGGCAGAGCCCGAAGGTCTTCACCGAGGGCTAGGCGCGAAGGCGACTCTTTCGATGCCGGACGGAACGCGCAAGGACGTGTCGGACTCAGTGGTCTGGTCGGGCGACGCCACGTTCAGCCCGCCCAAGGGCAGTCAGACAAAGCCGACGTTCAACCGCGCATCCCGCCTGGATGACGGGCCGCGCCAGGTGACTATCTCCGTGGAGGCGGAGGGCGTCAAGGCGAGCGCGACGCAGACGCTCCAGACGGTGAACCCGCGCAAAGGCTACGCGCGTCTCGGCGACAAGGTGTTCGCGCCCGCCATTGGAGGAGGCAGCCCGGGCGCTCCGTTCGCCGTCACCGGATTCATAGCCTCCGGCAGCCCCACGGTGACGATTGGCGGCTTCCCGGCGGCGCGCATGGGCGACGTTGGCGCTCACTGCTGCTCCGACGGGGCGAATACCTTCATCATAACGTCCGGCGACTCTCAAGTGCTCATTGACGGCAAGCCTGCCGCAAGGAAACAGGACAAGACCACGCACGACTGCACCGGCCGCACGGACGCGGTGAACTGCGGCGGGACCGGGATTGGCAGCGTCGTGGAGGTAGCGTCGGAGACGCTACCGTGACGGGGTGAGACAAACGCAAGGACGCGAGAGACGCGCCACAAAGGGTCCGGACTATCCGCGTAGAGACGAAAGCGGTCCCGTTGACATGGAAAAGCCCCTCAAGGCGAAAAAAGCGCGGCCAGCTCGCCTGAATGCCGATGAGAAGCAACTAAGCGCCTTGAGAGTGATCATGGGGTCGTTCCTCGTCCTGGGAACCATCGGCGCCGTGGCCGGGTTTGCGCTGTTCATCGTCGGTCTCGTCTTCCAGATCACGAACCCGTCCGGGCCGCTCAACGCGATCTTCCTGCTCGGGATGGGCGTCTACATCCTGCCGGCGGGCGCGCTCAGCCTGATATCGTCCATCGGGATGCGGCAGAAAAAAACCTGGGGACGCACCGTGGCGATGGTGGTGTTGTGGCCGATGGCCGTGCTCGGAGCGCTGGGCGTCGTCGCCAGTCTTGTCCAGTTGCAGATCGGCGCGGCCTTCCTCAGTTCGCTGATGTCGGCTTTCGGCTGGCGCTATATGCGCTGTCTCAACAGTAAACCGGTCAGGGCCTATTTCAATCCAAGCGCGGCGCCGGTGCCCTCCGCGCAGGTAACGAACGGCTGATTCCAGCGGGCGCAGGCGACCGCTCTGTCGTCCGGACACTCGCCTGGCGTGTTACGGCTGCCGCGAGAGCGACGGCGTGTTGAGCGTGTAGCCGCGCTCTGAGGCCTCGTACAGCGCGGCCAGGGACAGGGTGCGGCTCGCCTGCACGGATTGACCTCCAAATCACACGCATCGAGCACATTCTAGACCAGGCTTAGAACTTTTGAAAAGAGACCGCTAAATCCTAAACATTGTTGGGGGATGGAGCCGGAAGAGAAAGACGGCCTCGCCAGCTTCGCGAAGTAGTGCGACGCGCGCGCTTTTCCGAGCCAGTTCCCTACCGCAGGTCCGCCACTTGGACGCAAGCAGCGCCGGGGACATTAGGACACTCGCCTCCTTCAAGAACCTCAATCTGTGGAGCGGAAGCACCTATTCGAAGCTCCACCGCGTCTTTCAAGTCCGCGCTGAACAGGGCGAGAGGCACCTTAGGCTCCCGTAGCACAAGATAAACCTTGGATGCGGGCGTCCGGGCCATCTGGACTTGGATATCTCGGGTGACCCTGGTGACAGCGTCCGTCCACATGGCGCCTTCCTGGGTAAGCATGCGAAGGGCGTGAATACTCTGGGCCATATGCCAAGCCACGAGAGAGGCCACAACTCCGGCCAGAAGCCAAATCACCAGCGGACGACCAACGTACCTGCGAGCAAGCATGAACCCTGCCGCGAACACGGTTGCAGTTAAGATGGCGGCACCCACCAGGGCCATATAGGCTCTAGTCGGTATGGGTACATTGAGGGACACCAGAGGAAGGAGGGTAATCACCACCCATAGGGTAGAAAAGAGCGCCAAGCGCGCCCACCACGCTGGCAGAGCAGCGGGAAGCGCTCGTTGCAGCCAACTGACCAGCGCCCAGCCCAGGCCCCCAACACAGGAAAGGGCGACGTAAACAGCTACCACGGACACACCTGAAAACCCGCCGATCATGCTATGCCACGGGCCCATATCTATGGGCGAGAAAAGCGTCGCCAGATAGACGAGACCGAGTTGCCCCGCATGGAGCAGGCCGCTGACAGGGCCACCCCCAAGGACGGTAAAGGGATATGTCACTGGCCCTAGCGCTAAGCGGATAGCCCAATACACAGCCACCAGGACCATGGAAATCAGCACTACGGCTCCGGCTTTTGCCAATGCCCCAGGGATCCAAGGCCCTTGGTTCCTAAGCGCACAGACCGCGATGAGCAGGCCGGGGATGACTACCGCCGACTCTCTCGATCCGAGGGCGAGCACCAGAGCAGCCACCGCCCCAGATGCCAGGGCCATGGAGCGTTTCACTGTGCACGCCTCCAAGTACAGCAGAAAAAGGAACACTGTCAAGAGGACCCACAGAGTTCCGAGGCTATCCTGCCGCCCCGCCAGCCACGACGCAGGCAGGGTTGCCGCTTGGTGCGCGCCGAAAAGCAGGGCCGCCCCTGCGCTGACACCTCGATGGCGGGTGACCCTCCACACAAACAGATAAATGAGCAGCGCCACCGAGAGATGAATAGCCAAGTTGGTCAGGTAGTAGAAGACGGGGGTCGTGCCAGTCACATAGTAATTCGCCATCACCGAAAGCTTATTGACGGGCCGCCAGGTTAGGACGAAAGCCGCTCCGGTTCCCCGCAGGCTGGTCAGGAGAGCGGGCAGTGACTCCCCACGGGTGATATTGATCCAGGAGTAGTCGTCACTGACGAACTGATAAAGGGGCGCATACGGCAAATAGATCGCGGCAACAACCAGGAACAGCCCACAGATTACGACCAGGTGGCGTAAGAAATGCGCCTTCTTGCGCCCACGAATCGCTTCTGCGCGCGATAGGTACTCCAGTAGCGTGGCCATACTTCCCCCACAGCGGCCCGTCGGAGGCCCCCTGACCACATTGTACGACTTCATAGCATGCAAATCCCCAGGTGACTTGTCTTCTATAGAGCCTTACAAAGACTTCTAGATACGGAACATGCCGGGACGTCTCCAGCACGCGCACAATCCGGGGTCTTATGGCGACAGTTCACAACTCAATGCAAGGCTGCGTAAATAGCCACCAAACAACAACTATGCCCGCCGAGTACGCTACAAGGACACCTGCTTTGCCAAAGATGCGCCTTCGGGGCTGGTCCTCTTGGCGCAGGAATCCGGAGGCTACAAGAAGGCAAAGAAATATGCGATCAACCGCTTCTGGCGACTTTCCCGCCGCGCCATCCTCCGGCGACGAACAGACCTGCGACCAGAGCCACGGTGATCAATGAAACCGCAAGGCCCCATCCGATGATGGGCGGCTGGTATTCAAATGTGTAACGATGAGTTCCAGGCGCGGCGCCCACTGAAAGGACTCCTTCGTAACTGGTAACGGCTGCGGCATGGCCGTCGTCGGCGCGCACATACCAGCCGGGATAAAACGTCTCCACGACCACCAAACGGTCCCCTGCCTGAGCCGTGGCCGTCACGACCACTCTCCCAGGTTCCAGAACATCCACCAACGCAGGCCGGACGTTGTCTGCTTTAGGCTGACCGTCGGATGGAAGTACGAAAGCGTAGGGCAGAGCCGCGGCATACTCAAGAATATCCACGCCTTCGACGGTGGACAGGAGACGATAACCGTCTTGGAGGAACGCCTGGCCCATGCCTCCGGGGAGCAGCATGTAGCGGCCCCGCACAGGAAGCGAGGAGAGGCCAGGGAGGTCTGGAGAAGGAGTAAGCCGCAGAGGCAGCCTGATCTGAGGGACCGCGGGAGAGCCCCAAGGGTACCATCCGTAGTAGGAATCCAATATCTTCATGCGAGCAGCCACCAGATTGTACTGCACATTCGTTCTCCTGGGATTAACGCCGGGCGGCCGCTCATAAATTTGAACATAATATACCCCGGGATCGTATTGCCGGAGCCAGGTTATGGCGCGGCGTAGACCGTCTTCCAACCGCGAGTTGACGCCTTGATCGGGTAGAGGACCGGATGTGTAGAGCACGTACCCGTTAGCCACAAAGACCGTCAGAATGCCCAAGGCCAGGATACCGCCTTTAAGGTGGCCCAGCCAGCCTGACGGTCGCCAAAAGCTAAACCCAATGGCGCTCAGAACCGCCAGAGAGCACGTCGTAAGCACCAGGGCGCGCAAAGGGATCCGCGACATGTCCAAGAACGGGATGATCTGAACAAGCCAATGGAACGGGGAGTAGGGGTAGGCCTGGCCGACGAGCAGGACGGAGACGATGCCCAGCGCAGCGAATCCAATGACGTGACGTCGCGTCTCCCGCTGGCGCCAGGCATAGTACAGGAAGGGCAGCCCCAAGAAAGGCGCCAGGCCTAGGAAAGCGTAGGCGTCTCCATAAGAGGAGCCGAGAACCGCCAGGTTCGGTGGTCGCAGAAGATCCTTCAACGTGCCGTAAAGGTCGTCGGAGCCGTGAAACGGGGCGCTGAAGCGGGCCATCGTAGGTATCACCTGCAGGGAGGGAAGCAGACGCACCGCCGCCAGCCCAAAGGCAAGGGCCAGGATCCCCCCATAGAGCCCGACGCTGGATAATACAGGGCGCCAGCTTCGGGCCTCCGCACCGGCGACAGTGGCATATGCCCCAGCGACGACGGCGCCGCCCACCAGCGCATACCAGACAAAATAGTAGTTGCCCGCGAATACAGGCATGGCGATGCTGAGGGCCGCGAGGGCAATCCAGAGGACGCGCCTGCTTCGCAACGCCATCAGGGTGAACGCCAGGGAGAAGGGTATCCACGGATACGCCAGAATATACTCGGGTTGGCCGGCGGCAAACTTACTGGCCAGGTTGCCAGAGAGCATCACGAGGGCTGCCGACCAGAGGCAAAGGGGCCGCGATAAGCCCACTGCCCGGGCTAATGTCCACTGTCCCAAACCCGTGAGGAACAGCGAAAGCACAATAGCGACCTTCATTCCGGGGATTACGCCGAAAGCCACCACGGGCAAGAGAAGGACAGGATACAGATAGTGGGCTTGCGGATCGGCTAGATAAGGCTGACCCGTGGTGTAATAGGGATTCCAGAGGGGAAACCGGCCCGCTAGTATGCTTTCCCGGACAAAGGTGTATGGTGCAATGTGCGTGTCAAAATCGCTCCCCAGGGGGAGAGCATCGCTGGGCCGGAGCAAGACGGGCAGGGAGTACAGGACTGCCAGAAGAGCTAGGGCGACAATGTGATATCTGAACGAATGTAGGACGTCCACTAGGTGGCCTGTTCGCATGGTGGGGATAGTTTAGCAGATGCTCTAGGGTGCCACAAGGTCAGGAAGGACAGCCCGCTAGCTAGCCTTTTCCTCCGGGACCCTTTTGCCATGAGCAAATTCACCTCTGACCAAAAAAAGGGGCCTCGCCTTGATTTCGTCGAAAACGACAGCTATGTATTCCGAAATAACCGCGAGGACTAGTGCCTGCACAAATCCCGTGAGCCCGATCAACGCGGTGAAGGTAGCCCAGCCTGGAATAGCCAGATTCGTAAACAATCGGACCAGAATTGCTGTGACTCCTATCAGCAGAAGGCCAAGCCCACACAGGATGGCCAGTAAGCTCGCGTAGCGCAGAGGAGCACTAGAAAAAGAGAGCAGCCCTGTGAGAGCGAGCCGAACCAAGCCCAGGAGGCCAACCCGACTCTTGCCGTGGTGGCGGTCTGGCCGCTCGTACGGCACAAAGGACTGCTTGCCTCCAACCCACGCCCGCAGGCCTGCGAAGTACCGGTGGCGCTCTCGCATACTGTTGAGCACATCTACAACCCGTCGATCCATCAAACAGAAAGTTCCAACTTGTTTGGGGATCGGCGGGTGTGCCGTCTTCTCCAGAAGCCAGTAAAAAAGTGCTATCGCTACACGCTTCGGCCAGGACTCCCCTCGACGCGTGCGCAAGCCATAGACCACATCAGCACCAGAGCACCATTCGGCGAAGAACTGGGGGAGGATCTCAGGCGGATCCTGGAGGTCTCCATCCATCACGACGACGGCATCGCCGCGCGCCAGAGCAAGGCCTGCGCTGAGAGTTGACATATGTCCAAAATTCCGGAAAAGGTCCACCACCCTCAGCTCTAGAATATCCCTGCTCATGGACACCAGGGTTTGGAGGGTCTGATCTGAGCTGCCATCGTTGATGACCAGCATCTCAAAAGGCACACCCAGCCCACGGCAGCTTCGGACCACGCGCTGCACCAATTCCGCGACGCCACCCCCCTCGTTGAATACCGGGGCGACAACCGAGAGGACGGGACGGGAGGAAGTCATGGAGTCCTCCAAAGCCGGTATGTAGGCAGGGACTCTGCGTCTAGGATGCTTCTCTTTACACTACAGTTTACACTACGGTGCGGACCTGGGATGCGATCCCTGCGGCTGTGTTCTGATTGTCACCGCTCCCGACCCCCGACGCAACAATGCTATCAGGCTGACACCCTCTCCAAAACCCTGGGCACGCCTTCCTTCTAGCACATCCACGAGCACCTTGGACTCGCTGGCAAGAACCTTTGCCAAAATACTATTCAAGGGCTGCATAGGGATGCTGAAGTCTGTCCCAGCGGCCCCCCAGGCACGCCCACGCCAACGGCTTAGCGCCCGCATTAGTTTGACTACCGGATACAGACGCGTATTATAGTACGAAAGCAGGCGCGTCGTCACAGGCAGACCCTCCCACAAACGCCCAAAGCCGCGCATATCGTAGCGACGATAGTGCCCAAAGCTCACGTCGTGCTCGCTCCACAAAGACATATCAGCAGGCACGGTAAGAAGAAGATGAGCGCCTGGGGCAGCAGCGTCCAGAAGGGCTGATAGAAACGCGAAGTCGTCAGGAATGTGCTCCAGGACATCCATCAACAACACAATATCAGCTTGTTGCACCACATCCGTGACATCGGCAGGCGCAAGGACATGGATGAAGCGGACCTGCTGGAAACGGCTTCGAGCAAAACGGATCGCCTCTTCGGACGTATCTATACCCACACGGGTATAGCTCTCAGCCAGTGCGGCAATATTCCCTCCCGTACCGCAGCCGATGTCAACCACCGTGAGAGTCTTGGAAGTGGGGAATAGGCGAGAGACCAACTCCCGCATGATCTGCCTTCGACCGAGAAACCACCAATGCCGCTCTTCAATATCTGCATGGAGCTTGAACTGATCAATTTTCATGCTCTCCCTCGCCTGATCTGCTAGAACCTATTCCAAAATTCGGCTTCATGGTTCGACAAGCTCACCATGAACAGGAAAACCACCGCTCACCCTGAGCTTGTCGAAGGGTGAGCAGGCATTTTGAAATGACTTCTAGGACATGCCTCGGCGGTGCGTTCCCAAGGTGGGCGAGAGACAGGCCTGGCGTCACGTTGGTATCCCGGCAGGATATGGGGAAAAGTGATGAGAAAGCCTCTAGTCCCTCTACACGCAACAAGTATAGACGCGCCGACGTCGCCTGCCAAGACCGTAAAAATAGGCACCTTAAACCCCTAAACGCCCATGAAGAAATTCTTGCTGAAGCCCGCCCGGGACACCCTGCGCTAAGTTCCGTGCCGAGGCCGCGGGAGGTTACGGCTACCGCGAGAGCGACGGCGTGTGGAGCATGTAACCGCGCTCTGAGGCCTCGTACAACGCGGCCAGAGACAGGGTGCGGCCCGTCTGCACGGCTAGGAAACCGTGGAGGGCGCGTATCCTGTCCACCGCCCTGGACAGGCGCACCGCCCGCCCGGCAGGCGCGTCAAAGAGCGAGAGCTGCGCCCCTTCCACGAACTCCGCCACGCCCACGCCAATCAGGCGGACAGGCGCCCACCGTTGCGCCAGCGCTCGCGCCAGAAGCGCCTCTGCCTGCCCATACACCTGGTCGTCGGACGCGATGGCATGCCGCAGGGTGCGATGCCCTTCCACGGTCTCGAAGTCGGCGTAGCGCACCTTGCACGTCACCGTGCGCGCCCACTTCCCTTCCCGGCGCAGCGCGGCGCCGACGCGCTCCGTCAGGTAGCGGAACACGCCGCGCAGGAAATCGCGGTCGGTGGCGTCCTTCGCGAAGGTCGTCTCCCGGCTGATGGACTTGGGCGGCTCAAGAGGATGGACGTGGCCGCCACCCTGGCCCCGCGCGCTCCGACGCAGGCCCTCGCCCCAGACGCCCAGACGATAGCGCAGGACACTCTCCGGCAGCGCCGCCAGACCGCCGATGGTGCGGACACCCAGGCCGTGCAAGAGCATCTCCGTCTTGGGGCCGACGCCCGGCAGCTTGCGGACATCCAGCGGCGCCAGGAAGCCCGCCTCGCCGCCAGTCGGAACCTCCAGTTGCCCGTCCGGCTTGCAGAGGTCGGACGCCACCTTCGCCACAACCTTGGACGATGCGATGCCCACGGAGGCCGTCAGTCCAAGCTCCTTGCGCACGCGCTCCCGGATGCGCCGGGCCGTACGTCCGGCGGGGCCATACATCTGCTCGAAGCCCGTCATGTCCATGTAGGCCTCGTCCAGACCCAGCGGCTGCAGGTCAGGGGTGAAGTCTCCCAGGATGTCCATGAACCGACGGGAGAGGTCGCTGTAGAGGTGGAAACGGCCGGACACAAAAATGGCCTGAGGGCAAAGGCGCTGCGCCTGCGCCAGGGGCATGCCGGCGTGGAGGCCATAGGGACGCGCCTCGTAAGAGGCGCAGGCGACCACGCCCCGGCTGCCCGGCTCGCCGCCGACCACCACGGGCCTGCCCCACA
The DNA here is from genome assembly GCA_030648205.1 of Dehalococcoidia bacterium. Taxonomy (NCBI): domain Bacteria; kingdom Bacillati; phylum Chloroflexota; class Dehalococcoidia; species Dehalococcoidia bacterium. Next base: position 10,700 of record JAUSIH010000106.1, read on the forward strand.
GCTCGGGCCGGTCAATGCGCTCCGCTGAGACGAAGAACGCGTCCAGGTCAACGTGGAAAATGCAGCGCGGCATAAGAGTATAGAACATGCGTTCTTTCCCATGTTAAAGCCGCGCCCAGCGCTTGTCAAGGAGACGAACACAGGACAATCACCGTACAACATGCCTTTTATTATGTGCTTGCTCATTATGCTCAACAGCTAGACGCGCAGTGTTAGACCGCCTATGGAAACTGTTGAGTGCCAAAGATTTTTCTTCGTGATTTGGCTTCCTCGTAATCTTCAACTGGCAAGGATTTGATAGCCCTTTGGACGGCATCAATGATCAAAGGAACACAGAATTTGCGAACCGAATACTGGTCAAGAATTTGGAATTGAAATTCTCCCATTATGTGATGAAACAAAGCTTGCTCTCCGTTGATACCCACGTCGGACAACAAGTCGAATGCCGGAGAGCCGTTGGCTTGAGAAACAAAACGGATTACGAGCTCGCTATTAGGAGGCAACTCGTTGATTTCAAGTTGATAGTTCGGAGTGGGTTGCTTTCCACCATACATTGTCACAGACGACCCGGATCCTTTGGCGATAGCCGTGGACCTGATTCGCTCCGGCTCACACGTCACTGCCGCACCAACGGGCCTTTTCACTATCTCACAGCCAACAACTGGTTCAGGAAACTGAATCCGAAGGTGCAAATAACGCAGCATCCTCCGGCTTTGATGCGATACTTCTAGCCAGTGCTCCCGATACTTCATAATGTCGTCGCCCGTTACTTGCGCTGGTACCCCGCTCGTTAGCGTGAGACCTCTGCCTGTCTCAAGCCGTATGCTTGGCAGAGCCGGGATTCCGCCACCACTCACAATGAACTTTCCAATATCCGCCTTCCAATTGAGCAGCACGTCTTTCGAGTACGTAGGGGGATCTTTGTCTACAAGGTCACTGCATGCATGGCAAAGCCATATAGCATTATCAATTCCCGTGCGCTCTTCCTCGGTTTGCTCAGAATCAAAACGAGGCCCACCGGGGGCAGCAGCACAGATATGTGCCGCAACTCCGCTAGTTAAAGCCTTTTGTGGGTCTGAATGAGGAACCACTGTGAGAGCATGACACTCTGGGCGACTGCACAAATAAGCCGCTCTCTGGGCAACAGTTCTCTTCACTCCCTCAGAAAATTCTTGTCTAGTGGACATTACCTACCCTCGTGTCAAGATGCCTCCAACGCATATAGGATGCGCACTGGTGTGCACCCGAGCGGCGGCGTGGTGCCCCGGACTCGTCGGCACGTCTTATGCACCACGATCCGCTGACCATCCTCGCAAGGTCGAGTATAACAGAGGGCATGATAAGTCCGTCTTTCCCGACCGTGACAGTGTGAGCGAAAAGCCGCTACAATGGCGGGAGCAAGACCCTTTGGGAGAGCGGCCCGTGCGCATCGGCGTCATAGCGGACACCCATATCCTGAGGCCGGACGAGCGGCTGCCCGAGGCCGTCCTCCGCGCTTTTCGAGGCGTGGAGCTTATTCTGCACTGCGGCGACATCTACCACCTCTCGTGCCTGGACCACCTGGAGACGCTGGCCCCCGTCGTCGCCGTGCGGGGCTACCCTGACCCGCGCGTGCCAGACCCACGCCTGGCGGAGCCGACCCGCGTGGTCGAGGTCGCGGGGCTGCGCATCGGCATGGTGCACGACATCGGGTGGCCAGGGCCGCGCATCAAGGCGGACCAGACGCTGGAGTTGCCCCAGGACGAGCCGCTGTCCGAGGTGCTGCGCTGCAAGTTCGGTGGGCTGGTGAACGTCGTGGCCTTCGGGGACACCCACGAAGAGCTGGTGGAGACACACGACGGCGTCCTTTTCGTCAATCCCGGTAGCCCCACGTATCCCGGCATGCGGCACCCCATGGGCGAACTGGGCACGGTGGCCATCCTGGAGATCGTGTCCGGCCAGGCCCACGCCGAGATTTTGAAGCTCCGACCATAGCGTGAACAGGGCACTCGCTCCGCTTCTGCGCCACCCCGTCCTGGCCCTGAGCGCCGGCATCGGCCTCCTCTACGTGGCCATCGCGCTGCTGTGGCCCTCCGGCGTATTCTGGTCGCCGGACTCGAACTTGAAGTATGTCCAGATGCTCAGCCTGCGATGGGATGACGGCCTCCGCTTCGACATGCCTTATCCCGGCAGGGCGCTGGACCCGGACCTCCAGGCGGTGCCGCTGGGACCCACCTTCTACGAGATTCGACAGGGCAACATCCACATCGTCTGGCCCCTGCTGTTCGCCGCCATGTCTCTCCCCTTTTACCTGCTCTTCGGCCACGCGGGGCTTTTCCTTTTACCCGCCGCCTCAGGCGCGGGGACGGTGTACCTGACGGGACGCCTGACGGAGCGGCTACGGCCGGGAGCGGGCGTGTGGGCGGCGCTGGTCCTCGGCCTGACGACACCCGTGCTGTTCTACAGCGTGATGTTCTGGGAACACACTGTGGCCGTCTCCTGCGCCACCCTGGGCGCGTACCTGCTGCTGACCGCCCGCGACGGCTCCTCGTCCTGGCGGCTGGCGTTCGCGGGCGCGGCCATCGCCTTCGCGGCGGGCGGCCTGCGCGCCGAGATGTACGTCTTCGCCGCCGGGTTCTTCCTGGCCGTCCTGCTGTTCTATCAAGGCCGCGCCCGCTGGGCGACGCTGCTGCCGCTGGCCGCCGGCGCCGTAGTGACGAGCCTGCCCCTCTGGACGCTCAACTACATCACGAACGGGAGCCCCCTGCCGCTGAACGCCGCAAAGAATTTCTCCACCATCACCCTGGACTATCTCTCCCAGAACGGCATGTACGCCATCGTCCACCTGCTGGTGGGAGACGGCGCGCCACTGGAGGTCGCCTTCCTCTTCTGCATGGCCGCAGCGGTCGCCATCGCCGTATTCCAATGGACGCGCGGGCCTGGACGTGGATCGCTCCTCAATCTGTCCCTCATCGTTCTGTCCGCCGCGGCCTGGGTTATTTTCGCTGTATCTCTGCCACCGTTCAATTACCCTACGCAGAAGGTGTTCAACTTCCACGGCTTCCTGGCCATCAGCCCGTTCCTCGTCTTCGGCATGCTCACCCGCGTGCGCGCTCTAGATGATGCTGCCGACCGGACGCGGCGCATGCTGGCCCTGGCGACGTTCCTCTACGCTGTCCTGTACCTAGTCTCCATCAGCCTGGTCAGCGCGATTGGCCCGAACGGCGGCGCGCTGGAGTGGGGCCCCCGCTTTTTCCTGGGCATTTACCCTCTGCTGACCGTCCTGGCCGTGACGTCGGTCGCCTACCTCCTGCGCATGCCTGAGATGGCCGCCGCGCGACGGGGGTTGCTCACGTTGGCCGTTGTCCTGGCGCTGGCGGGAACCGCGTTTCAGACGGTCGGACTTTTGGGCGTGGCCAGGGACGTGGCGCTGAACCGAGACCTGATAGCCCATGTGCGCGCCCTGCCGCCGGAGGAGCCTATCGTCACCGACTCCTGGTGGATGCCCGTAACCGTGCCGACCGAGTTCTTCAGCCACCGGATGCTGTTCCTCCCCTCGGCGGAGCAATTCCGCGACTGGGTACCCAAGGCGCGTGACCGGGGTATGCGCAGCTTCCGCATGGTGTCCTTCACTCCCGGCCTGCAAAACAATCTGCTGCGCCCTCCCTGGCCTGAAGGCATCCGATTGGAGTCCGGCAACGTTCAGCGGGCAGTGGATGGTCTGTACTTTGTCCAGATACGCGTACAGGACGCCGGCCCCACGCCCCAACAGGCGCGGTGAGGGCCAGCCTGTATCCAGCAAGAACTTGCTATAATATGAGTGGTGTCCCAATGGACGTACAGGACGAGACCGACAGGTCTGGATTCAAGGGGGGAAGAGCTGTGAGTTGGACAAGTACCATCAAGACGGCATTTCTGCTTACCGCCCTCACCGTGATCCTGGTGCTCATGGGGGGCGTGCTGGGCGGAACAGCGGGCGTAGTCATGGCCTTCATATTCGCGTTTGTCATGAACTTCATCGCCTACTGGTTCTCCGACAAGATCGCCCTGGCTATGGCGGGGGCCAAGCTCGTAACGGAGGAGGAAGCACGGGACCTGCACCAGATCGTGGAGGAGGTGGCCCTCCTGGCCCGCGTTCCCAAGCCCAAGGTGTACCAAATCGACAACGAGTCGCCCAACGCATTCGCGACAGGGCGCGACCCGGAGCACGCGGCGATAGCGGTCACCACCGGCATCATGCGGCTGCTGAACAAGGACGAGTTGCGCGGCGTGCTCAGCCACGAGTTGAGCCACGTGCGCAACCGGGACACCCTGGTCATGACCATCGTGGCCACGGTGGCGGGCGCCATCACCATGCTGGCCCAGATGGCCCAGTGGGCCATGATCTTCGGCGGCTCTGGGGGCAGGGACAGGGACAATAACAGCGGCGGCGGTCTTGGCCTGGTGGCGGGGCTACTGATGATCATTCTGGCGCCCATCGCCGCCATGCTCATCCAGCTCGCTATCTCACGGGCGCGGGAGTACGGCGCGGACGAGACGGGCGCGCGCATCATCCAAGACCCGCTCCCCCTGGCGAGCGCCCTGGAGAAGATGGAGGCGGGCGTGCAGCGCAAGCCCCTGGACGTGAATCCCGCCGCGTCTCACCTCTTCATCGTCAACCCGCTCCGCGGCGACTTTGTCGGGAGCCTTTTCAGCACTCACCCACCCGTCAAGGACAGGGTGGAGCGGCTGCGCCGGATGATCATCACCATCCAGTAAAAGCTCCCATGCCCTACGCGGCAAAAACTAAGGGGGCGTTCCGGTGGAGCGCCCCCTGCCGCATCTCTCTCAGACCAAGCCCTGAGGGCTATGCGCGCTTTGACTTCTGCCCCTTCAGGAAGGGACGGACCGCCGCCAGGAAGCCGTCCGGGTTGTCGCCGGGGACGGTATGTCCCGCTCCCTCCACTACCGCGTACTGACATCCGGGGATTGCCTCCACCACCTTACGGGCGGCATCGCCAGACAGCACGTCGCTTACCGCGCCGCGGATGAGGATAGTGGGACACTGAATGCGGCGCACGAACGGCCAGAGGTCCACCCGTCCGCGAGTCCGCTCCAGTTCCGCGCTGCGGAACACCTTGTCGTACTTCCATGTCCACTTGCCGTTGGGGAGCTGCTTCAGGTTCCAATTCAGGCGCTCCCGCAGGTTCTCCAGAGAGCGGCGCGGATTGAACTTGTGCGCCTGCTCCACAAAGGCTTCAACCGAGTCCAACTCCTCGGTATCGGAGGCGAACCGCCTGATGTTCTCTCGCCCTTCCTTCATGGTCTCCGGGCCTATGTCCACAACGACCAGCGCCCGCACCCGCTCCGGATGGGTTGCGGTGTAGTAAATGGAGTTGCGGCCTCCCATGGACAGGCCAATCAGAATGAAAGGCTCCAGGCTCAGGCCTTCCACGAAGCCGTTGATGTCCCGCTGGTACGCCTCCATCTTGTAGTCGCCGTCGGGCGCCCATGCGCTGTCGCCGTGGCCGCGCTGGTCGAGGGCAAGGATATGGTAATCAGCGGCCAGGACGCGGGCGACCTCATCCCAGCTATGGGCCGTCTGCAGAGCGCCGTGCAGCATCACCACGAGGGGCGCGCCGGGCTTGCCCCATTCCAGATAGTGGAAACGCAGGCCACCGATGGTAATGGTCCTGTCCGTGGGTCTCACGCGGCTCGCCGTCGTCATACCACCCTCCTGGGACATTGTTTGCAGCTACAGGCGGGTGTAAGATAAGTGTTCAACCCGCCAGCCCACGGGAAACTATACGCTGGCTCCGGGAAAATCGCAACCGGGAGGACATATGGCCCCATCTTCGAGTAAAGGCAAAGCGCACAAGCAGGGACCGCAGAGACGCTCGAAAGGCGTGAGCCCCTACGTTTACCTTGGCGTCGGCGCCGTGGCCATCGTAGCGATAGCCCTGGCTATCACGCTCGTCAGCCAGGCGAACAGGCCCGGCGAGGAAGCGCCCCTCATGGCGGCCCAGTTCCGGAATGCCCACTCATGGCTTGGCACATCCATGGACTCCAACCCCAACGGCGACGGCATCCCCTACACCACGGACCCGCCGACCCACGGCCCACATACGACTTACCTTGCCCGCTGGGGCGTTTACAAGGAGGCTGTTCCCAGGGCTGTCCTCGTCCACAACATGGAGGACGGCGGCGTGATCATCTGGTACAACCCCAGCCTGTTGTCCCAGATGGGCCTCAAATTGCTCACCGACATCGTCGAGGGCTATCCACAGCACGTGGTCCTGACGCCCTACCCGTCCCTGTCCACGCCTGTTGCGGTGACGGCATGGGGCCGCATCCTGCGTCTGACCGCGATGGACACGGGCAAGGTGTTCGATTTCATCAACGCCTATAAGGGGATTGACCACCACGTGGCAGCTCAGGGGTGATGTTGCGCCCTGTCGCGCCCAGTGCTAGGATTTCCGACGCCCACCGGTGATCGGTGGAGAGAATACTGAACAGGAGGCGACTGTTTTAGTGGAACTGCTTGCAAAGCTCATCGTATGGCTCATTCAGTTGGTCATTGGCCTGGGTCTTGCCATGGGGTCAATCTCCATGGCCATCCGGCTCCTGAACAAGCTGACCCCTGGGATTGACGAAGAGGAGGAGCTGAAAAAGGGGAACGTTGCTGTCGGCGTCATGATGCTGGGCGTGGTCATCGCCACGGCTCTGGTGGTCTCTTCCGGTGTGGTCGGCCTGACGCAAGCGGTGACAGGCGTGTCCGGCGTCAACCTCATGGACTACGTCATCGCTATTATCTTCGGCCTCATTCAGCTTGCCGCGGGCGTCGGCTTCGCCGTGATCTCGATCTACCTGGCCTTCAACATCTGGGACAAGATTACGACAAGCATTGACGAGAAGGCAGAGCTGGCGCGGGGGAACGTCGCCGTCGGCATTGTCATGGCGGGCGTCATCATCGCCGTGGCGCTCGTGATTCGAGAAGGCGTCAGCGGCCTGGCGGGCGCGCTTGGCGCCGTGGGCCCTATTCGCTAACCCCTTCTACGCCCTGGCCTTTGGAAGAGACCCCGGTCTTACGCCGGGGTCTCTGGTTTTGCCAGACGTTTCGGCGGACCGGGCGGCGTGGACAGGATGGCGAAGACGACTGATACGGCATAAGCCAGGGCGAAGAGCAAGAACGGGATCGTGTAGCTGTGATTCATGTCATACAGGATACCGGCCACGGCGGGGCCAATCGCGTTGAGTATCTGGTTAAAGAGCGTGGTCGTGCCGCGGATGCGCGCCAGCGCGCCCCGGCCATAGTAGTTCGCCCAGGCCACCAGCAGCAGGGGCGTGCCTCCTCCCAGACTGAAGCCGTACAGAACGGCGTACACATAAGCCATGACGGTGTCCTTCGTCATGACCAACGCGATCATGCTCAGCGTGGCGATGATGTAGTTGATGATCAGACATCGCCGGGGCCCCAGCCTGTCCACCAGGAACCCCCAGGTGACCGTGCCCAGTCCCGCGCATAGCGATATAAGGCTTAGCGCGCCGACGGCAAGTGTGGGCGGCACGCCCACGTCCAGCATGTGCGGAAGCTGGTGCAGGTTGGCGGCCCCCACGACCATGTAGAAAATGCCGGATATGCCCGCGAGCATCCAGAACGTCGGGGTGCGCATCGCCTCGTTCAGGGTGTAGGTCGTCTCCAGTTCCGCCGAGGAGACGGAGGCGGAGGTCGGCCCCTTGGAGACATCCCCATCCGGGAGCATGCCAACGTCTTCCGGCTTGCGCCGAATAAGGACGGCGGTGGGAATGACCGCCAACACCCACACGATGACTCCCATGACCACCCATGCCCAGCGCCAGTTGTACGACGTGATGATGAAAATGGACAGGAACGGCAGGACGGCCCCTCCGATACGGTCACCCATGTAGGTGACGCCCAGAGCGCGCCCACGCTTCCGAATGAACCAGTTGGATACGGCCACCCCCAGAGCCACGGTAGTGGCGCCCATGAAGATCATGCGCCCGATGGAGAAGAACAGGTAGAACTGCCACAGGGACGCGGTAAGGGCGAGGCCGAACATTGCGGCGCCCAGCAGGACCGACCCCAGGGCCAGAATAGCCCGGCTCCCATGCTTGTCCATGACGGGGCCGAGGGCCAGCCCCAGAGGTCCGCCCAGCAGCGAGCCGATGGTGGTGGCTATGGATATGGTACCGCGGCTCCAGCCGAACTCCGCCTCCATAGGCTTCATGAAGACGGAGAGCATGGGGTTGGACATGCCCGACTGCATGAACGTGACAAGCACGCCCACGGCCACGATGACCCAGCCGTAGTAGAAGGGCGTCTTTAGAGGAACTGATTGGGTTGTTGCAGCCGCCGGATGGTCAGCCAAGCGTATTTCTCGCGTGTGTCAAAGGAAAGGGCCACCTGCGCGGCGGCCCTTTGTGTTACGTTCCGCCTACTGTGGCCTGCTGGGCAGCCGTACGATTGCGCGTCCCGTGGTGGTCTTCTCCCCGCGCTGGTTATCGCCCCATATCTCGCACTCCACCAGCTTTTCGCCGTCCTTCTCGAACTTCTTCACCATGCGGCCGTGGAACCACGTCGTATCGCCCACGATATTGGGCCTCCGAATCTGCACCTCCAAGCGCTTCACGAAGGCGTCATCGCCCGCCCAGTCGGTCACCACGTGCGCCACCCACGAGATGCGCTGCCCGCCGATGTCGTAGCCGCCGGGCAGGCCGCTCTGCTTGGCGTACCATGGGTCCCAGTGCGCCGCCTCCGGGAAGTCCGGCACGTTCGTCTCCGGGTTGACGATGCGCGCGCGCGGATGTGAGTGCATGTACAAGTGCGCGATGCGGTCCGTCTTGCACAGCGGCGAGCCCCAGCCCATCAACCAGGTGACCATGCTGTTGACCGTGAGCGGCCCCTTGACCAGCGTGATCATGTCCTCGCCGTCCTTGACGTCGTCCCAGTAGCGCGGTGTGGCGCCCCGACGTTGGGCAGGCTCCTTCGCGTACTGCTCCTCGATGGCACGCACCTCATCATCCGAATATTTGTAGAGGGTGATGGCGTTGTACTTACCCTTCTCGCGGGATGGCCCGCGCTCCAGGCGCATGTTCACGTGCCACCGGTGGGCCACCACCTCGTCGCGCTGGTTGATGTACGTCACCTTGTCAATCTGCTCGAACATGCGGCCCGCGTAAGAGCTGCGCCTCTCGTTGACCGACTCCAGCTCAGTGTAGCCATGAATAACGTCGCCGGGGCGCACAGGCCGGTAGTGCTCCCATTTGTCGCCGGCCCATAGCCCGAAGACGCCCGGCAGGCCGTGCCCTCCTCCGCCACCCGCGCTGGAGCAGCTTAACAGAAAGGTGGGAGGCGCGAAGATGCCTCCCCAGCGCGTCTTCCTGGCGTACTCCACGTCCGTGTAGAGCGGGTTGTCATCGCCATACCCCTCGCAGAAGTGCCAGATGTTGTCCTCGGTGACCAGGTTGTTCCAGGGCTTGATGGGATGCTTGACGCCGATGCGCGAGCGGACGGCCGCCAGTACCTCTGGCGTGACGCGCGCGTCGCCGTGGTACGTCTTCTGCGTTTCAGTCACGGGTGCTCTCCTTCAACGGTATCTGACAGACCAGTCGCATCATAGGCCGGGCCTCTCCAGGTGTCAAGGGCGTCTCCCGCGACGCGCCCCTCGCACCGACGGCCCGCGCTATACTAGACCGGCAATCAAGCGTGCGATAGCCTGGGGATGTCACGTCATGAGCGCTCAACGACAAGAAACATGGCGGCTCCTGGAAACGGGCGAGGCGCCGGGCGCGTGGAACATGGCGGTTGACGAAGCTCTGCTGCACTGCGTGGGCAGTCGCGGATGCCCGCCCGCCGTCCGCTTCTTCCGGTGGCGCCCCGCCTGCCTGAGTCTGGGCTACTTTCAGTCCGCCCGGCGCGACGTGGACCTGGAGCGATGCCGCGACCTGGGCGTTGACATCGTGCGGCGGCCCACAGGCGGGCGCGCGGTCTTCCACCACCAGGAGATGACCTACAGCGTAGCCGCGCCGGACGGCCATCCCGCCGTGGCGGGCGGAGTGGAAGCGGCCTATCGGAACATTGCGGCAGGGCTGGTCGCGGGCCTGCGCCGCCTGGGCGCCGACGCGCACCTTGCGCCGCCGCTGCCGCCCGGCGTGGCCTTGCCCCGCTCCGGCGCCTGCTTCGACGCGGCGGCGGCCTCCGAGGTCACGGTACGCGGACGCAAGATGGTGGGCAGCGCCCAGCTCCGCCGCGACGGCGCGGTACTCCAGCACGGCGCGCTCCTGCTGGACTTCGACGCCTCCCTGTACCTCTCCCTGTTCCGCAACGGGACGCGGCTGCCCGTGGAGGAGCTTGACCGCCGCGTCATAAGCCTGCGGGAGGCGCTGGGCCGCACAGTCACGCCAGAGGAGGTGGCGCAATCGCTCCGCGAGGGCTTCCAGCAGGCGCTGGGCGTCAGTCTGGAGCCGGGGGAGCTATGCGCGGAGGAGCGTCGCGCGGCGGAGGAGCTGATGCGGCAGAAGTACGGCAACACGGAGTGGAACCTGCGGCGCTAGCGTAGTGCTTTCGAAATCTCGTTACCTGCGAGACTCTGCACGTTGATTGCCCTTGCATGGTCCCTAGTCTTTCACCCAGGGAACCATCCCCAGTGCCCCCGTTCCTTCGACTTCGCTCAGGACAGGCTACGGGGGATCTGCCCCCTCTGGCTCCCTCGTGCCGGAGATTCCAGACGAAGCCCTTCCGTAACGAAGCGTTGGAAGCACTACACTGGTAGGCCGCGCGCAACGAGCGCGTCGCTTATCCCACTCTGCCCCATTTCTGACGCGGCCAGTAGCGGAACCACACCTTGCCCAGAATATGCCCGCGCTTCACGGGGCCAAAGGCGCGGCTGTCCCGGCTGTCCCTCCGGTTGTCCCCCAGCACCATGTACTCGTCATCGCCGAGACGCCACTGGAACGAAGCCGTGACATTCTCCGGCAGGCCACCTGTGTCCGTATCGTCCACAAGGCGCCCGTTGAGCCACAGCCTGCCTCGCTCCTGGCGCACCTCGTCTCCGGGCAGGCCGGCAATCCGCTTGACGCAGAGGACGTTGGGCCGAACGGGTTCGCGCGCCACCACAATGTCCCCGCGCGCGGGCGCTCGCACTCGGTAGGCCAAGCGGCTCACCAGCACGTACTGCCCCGCCGTCAGCGCGGGCGCCATGCTGTCCCCGTCCACCTCGACACGCATTGACCACAGCATGTCGCTGAGGACGCAGATAGGGCGTACGCGGAGCAGCGCGCGCAGAGTCCTGCCCCACCAACGGTCTCCACTCGCGCGGCGCTCCCCGGCGGCGGAGCGCGACCGCGGCGTCCCTTCCTGCGTGTCCATGAGGCTATTGTATCCGTCGGGATGGCCCGCGAGGAGGGTGAGGCACGCGGGCACACCTATCTGCGTGTTGCGCCGCGCCCCGTTGTTCCTGTACACTGGCTTGTCACACATTTCGCAATAAGGAGAGATTATGTCACTGCTTAACTCGGCATTCCTGCTCGCTCACCGCGTGTTTCCCGCCACCGTCGCGCACGCCCATTGCGACATCCCTTGCGGCATCTATGATCCCCATACAGCTCAGGTATCGGCCCTGACCGCCATCCGCATGAGCCAGCTTCTTCAGAACCTGAAGAAGCCCGGGCCAGACTGCACCCCCGCTGAGGTGAACGCGTTCATGACGGAGGTGAGCCGTCTGACGGCCGCCAAGGAGCAGCACGCGGAGCTGTGCAAGCACGAGTTGCGCATCCTCTGGGGCGACTACTTCAAGCCGGAGCACCTCCAGCAGGTCCCGGACCTCCATGACAAGTTCTGGAAGGCCCTGAAGCTGGCGTCCGCTGTCCGGCAGAAGAACGACCTGAAGACCGCCGAGGACCTGCTCACCGCGGTACAGCAGATAGCTGAGGCCTTCTGGAAGACGAAGGGCGCAAAGACAGCCAAGCAGCCCTCGCGCCACGCGGTGGGGTACGAGCTGGTCTACCCAGCCTAGCGCCGTCGTCCGTCACGTCATAGGCGGCGCTGCTTCGGTGGCAGCGCCGCCTGCTTTCTCGAATCTCCTCGCGATCACGGACAACGTGGGAGATTCCTCGCTTCGCTCGGAATGACAGACGCGCACAATGGCGGCTACCTGCCGCGCAGGGGCACAGTCATTCCGCGGAGGACGCCGGACGCCCGAAGGAGTCCGCCAGTTTCATATCTTCCCCTTGCCATCGAGAAGACGGGGGAGCACAATAACGCCCCGTGCAACAAGCGGGTGCAGGGCCGCAGCCCCCGCCGGAGGGTTTGGGAGGTGTCCTCCCAAGGTCACTTTGTTTCCCCCTTCTCCTCGTATGTATGGACTGGACACATGGTGGACGGGTGTTCGGAGACATGGTGAACACATTATGCATCGTCGGGCGGGCTCCGCAAGTCAATTTGCGCAATGGTACGGGTGGCGAAGACCACGTCCCAGGTGCCATCCGTCGCCGTGG
>JAUSIH010000107.1 GCA_030648205.1 Dehalococcoidia bacterium
TCTACTCCATCGAAGGTCAGCCTCCCGCTCCGGACAGGCTGCCGCCCGGGTGCCCCTTCGCCCCGCGCTGTCCCTACGTGATGGACCGCTGCCGCACGGAGTACCCGCCGGAGGTGACGGTGAGCGTGGGCCATACCGCAAGCTGCTGGAGGCGCGCCTGATGGCCGCCGCTGGCGGCGTCCCCCTGCTGGAAGTGCGCGACCTGCGCAAGCACTTCCCCGTGGCGGGCGGTTTCCTGGGGACGCGCACGGTCGCCGCCGTGAAGGCGGTGGACGGCGTCTCGTTCAGCATCCAGCCCGGAGAGACCCTGAGCCTGGTCGGAGAGTCCGGCTGCGGCAAGACCACCACCTCGCGCATGATCCTGCTGCTGGAGCCGCCCACAGCGGGGACCATCCTGTTCGAAGGGCAGGACGTGCTGGGCCTGCGCGGCGAGGGCCTGCGGCGCTATCGCGCGTCCGTGCAGGCGGTCTTCCAGGACCCGTGGAGCTCGCTGAACCCTCGCCAGCGGGTCGGCGGCATCGTCGGCGAGCCGCTGGTCGTGAACGCGCACCTCTCCCACCGGCAATTGTCGGAACGAGTGGCGGAGGTCCTGACTCAGGTGGGCCTGCGCCCCGAACAAGCCAACCTTTTCCCGCACGAGTTCAGCGGCGGACAGAGGCAGCGCATCGCCATTGCGCGGGCGCTAGCGCTGAACCCGCGCCTTATCGTGCTGGACGAGCCGGTGTCCGCCCTAGACGTGTCCATCCGCGCGCAGATCATGAACCTGCTGCGCGACCTGCAACGTCAGTACAACCTCTCGTACCTGATGATCGCCCACCACCTGGCTACCGTCCGCTACATGAGCCACCGCATCGCCGTCATGTACCTGGGCAAGCTGGTGGAGACGGCGGACTCGGAGACGCTGTTCCGCAATCCGCAGCACCCCTACACGAAGGCCCTCATATCCGCGGCGCTGCCGTCGCACCCCGACCTCCAGAGGGAGGAGATCATCCTCTCGGGCGAAGTGCCGTCGCCGCTGAACCCGCCTTCCGGCTGCCGTTTCCGCACGCGCTGCCCTGTCGCCCGGACCGAGTGCGCGGGAAGCGAGCCGCCACTCAAGGAGACCGAGCCGGGCCACAAAGTGGCCTGCGTTTTGTACTAACCCGATCTTTCCAGAGGTGACGGCATGAAGTACGGCTTCCAGCTTCCACAGATCGGCGAGGAAATTGACGGCGCGTCCATATCCCGCTTCGCCCGCAAGGTGGAGGACGTAGGATTCCACGCCCTCTTCGCCGGCGACCACTTCGTCATCCCGAACGAAATCAAATCGGTCTATCCCTACAACACCCGCAGCCAGTTCCGCGTGGCGGAGCACCCCAACTACCTGGAGTGCTTCACGCTCCTCGCGTGGGCGGCGGCGTGCACGCGGCGCGTCCGCGTGTGCCCCAGCGTGATGATCACGCCCTACCGACACCCGGTGACCATCGCCAAGATTGTCACGAGTCTGGACGTGCTCAGCGGCGGGCGGGCCGTCCTGGGCGCGGGCGTCGGCTGGATGGCGGAGGAGTTCGCGGTGCTGGGCGTGCCGTACAACCAGCGCGGCGCGCGCACCAACGAGTACCTGGAGATATGCAAGACGCTGTGGACACAGGACGAGCCGCACTACGAGGGGCGGTTCTTCCGCATAGCCGACCTGCGGTTCGGACCCAAGCCTGCCCAGAAGCCGCATCCGCCCATCTGGATTGGCGGGCACTCCGCTCCCGCGCTGGAGCGGGTGGTGAAGATGGGACAGGGCTGGATGCCCGCCGGCCTGCGCCCCGCGGAAGCGGCCACGATGATCGCCGAGCTGCGACGCCTGGCCGAGAAACATGGCCGCAACCCGGACGAATTGGAGATATGCCTGTCGCGAGGGATTGAGTTCACCAAACAGCCCACCGCCGGCGAGGCGCGGCGTCCGCTCATCGGCACGCCGGAGCAAGTAGTGGAGGACCTCATTGCCTACCAGAAGGCGGGCGTCCACATGGTGCGCTTCCAGTTCCGCACGCCGCGCATCGAGGACGAGATGGAGATTATCGAGCGGCTGGCCGCGGAGGTGGCGCCGCACGTGCCGCGCGGCCCGAAGGACTAGCCGGCCAGAGAGTGCTTCGTCGCGGGGACGGCCTCAGTCCCACGACGGCCCGGGCCTGGTATTTTGAACGCCGCCTGCAGAAGCGGAGGCGCCATCAGCGTGGTCACGAGGGTCATCAGAATAGCCACGCCGAACACCGTCTCCGTAATCACGCCCCGCGTCAGGCCCACGCCCGCCACAATCAGCGCGACCTCACCGCGTGGCAGCATCCCGAAGCCGATGCGGAGCGCGCCCCGCGGGTTGAACCCGACAGCCAGCGACGGAAGGCCGCAGCCCACGATCTTCCCCACGACGGCAAGCGCGCTGATGACTATCCCAAAGAGCAGCGCGCCGGTCACCGCCTGCACATTGACCATCATGCCCATGACCACGAAGAACACGGGCACGAGGGCGTCATAGACGCCGATAAGCTGCGGCTCTATGTGATGGCGCAGTTGCGTGCTCGAAAGGGCCAGCCCGATGGAGTAGGCTCCGATAATCATCGCCAGCCCGAAGCTCTCCGCCAGGACCGACGCCAGGAACGCCAGCGCCAGGGCCAGCGCCAGCGGAGCGCCCCCCGTCTTGAACTTCAGGAACAACTTGGAAATGTGGCTTGAAAGAAGGAAGGCGCCGCCCGTCAGGCCTACCCAGAAGAGCACGGCCTTCGCCGTCACCACGCCGATGTTACTCACCGATATGGTCCCGGAGGCTGCAATCCCCACGACGATCGTCAGGATGAGGATGCCCAGCACGTCATCCACCACGGCGGCCCCCAGGATAGTCACCCCTTCCGGCGAGTCCAGTCTCTTCAGGTCAGCCAGGACACGCGCGGTGATGCCCACGGATGTGGCGGTCATGACGGCGCCCATGAACAGGGCGTGCTGGTCCATTAGCGAGGAAGCGAACCCGAACAGGACGGTGGCGCCAGCGCCGAGGAAAAAGGGCGCGATCACGCCGCCCATCGCCACCACGCTCGCCGGCCCGGCGTACCGAAAGAACTGACGGCTGTCCGTCTCCAGCCCGGCCACGAAGAGCAGCACAATGGAAGCGACCTGCGCGAAGGAGTACAACTCGGAACTGACGGGGACAAGTATTGGGGCGCCGGACGTTGTCTGCGGCAGCGGGAAGAGCGGGCCAAGCAGAGGGAGCGGAATAGCGCCCAGCGCGAAGGGGCCTATCAGAACGCCGACCACCAGCTCGCCCAAGACGGGCGGCGTCTTGAGGTAGCGTAATGCGATCTCGCCGCCCAGCTTGGCCGCCACCAGAATGACGGCCAGCTCCAGCACGAGGCGCGTGACCAGGGCCGTCAGGTCGTGTTCCATGCTGTGCCGCCTGCCTCCCGTGGATTACTCAGGGGCTGCACTGTCAACGTAAGCGTCAATTATACCATCATATTTGGTTTGCTCTACGCGCGTTCATCCGCATGTTACACGCGCGCATTGTCGCCTTTGACCAAGTACCTGAGACCCTCACCCCCTCTGTGCCCCGCTCACTTGGTATGTGCGGAGAGGGGGAGCGCGGCAGACAGGGACTTGAATTGTTTCATATTTTTCGAGGGGCCTCCCTTATCTGATGCTGCCATCTGTCGGGTCGGGTTACGGGTATTTGTTCTTGTTATGTTACGTCGGAGGCCATGAGCTGCTCGATGTAGATGCAGCGGGCGCGAGGTGGCCGCGGTGGACGGACACATCGGCCCGTCCCGCCAGGGCCGAACACGGCGACTCCGACGAAGGTGCGTTGCGTAACACAAGTGTTCTGTTGACAGGGTAGCGCGTGGTTTCAGGGTAGAGCAATGGGCGGGTGGCGGGACGTGTACAGGCGAGACAGGCCGTAGCGCGTACCTCACGCTCTGTGTCTCCCTCTCCGCTGTGCGGAGAGGGAGAGGATACAGGACGGATAGGCAGGACACCCTTCAGCAAGTCAGGGCAGGCTTTCCCGAACCCTCCGGCGGGCCGCTCTGCGGCCCTGCACCCCTTTCTCTGATCCGGCCTCCCCCGCGCTTGACACTGGCCGAGCGTGCCAGTAGGATGTGAATCTGCTTCCTCTCCCGCTCATGCGGGACAGGGCCAGCAGCAGGATGCTGCTAACTGAACGGGTCGAAGCGCTGAGACCGCACCGCAGCCTCCCGCATGGCTGGGTGCGGTCGTTCGTTTCCAGGGTGATCGTCTATGACGGAATGGGCCGCTGTTGTCCTGGCGGCGGGCAAGGGCACGCGCATGAAATCGGCGCTGCCGAAGGTGCTGCATCCCCTCTGCGGCCAGCCGATGGCCCGGCATGTGCTTGACGCCGTCCGCGCCGCGGGCGTCACGCGGACGACGTTGGTCGTCGGACATGCGGCAGGCCGGGTGCGCGCGGCCCTCGGCGGCGACGTCCAGTACGTGGAGCAGGCCCAGCAACGGGGCACCGGCCACGCGCTGCTCCAGGCGCGCCGAGCGGTGTCCGGCGCCGCCCGAAACATCCTCGTCCTCTACGGGGACACGCCTCTTATCTCGTCCCAGACCCTCCGGAGTCTCATGGAGCGCCATCGGGCCAGCCGCGCCGCGCTCACTCTGCTCACCTGCGACACCTGCCCGCCCGAAGGCCTGGGCCGCATTCTCCGCCCTTCCACGGAAGGGGGCCGCGTGACGCGTATCGTGGAAGACGCGGATGCGGGCCCCGACGTGCGCGCGCTCCGGGAGATTAACGCCGGCGTGTACTGCTTCCGCGCCGCCTGGCTGTGGCCCGCGCTGGCGTCCCTCAAGCCGCACGCCAGGGGTGAGATTTACCTGACTGACCTTGTGGAGATGGCCACCGCGCAGGGGAAACGTGTCGATAGCGTCTGCACGCGGGACCCGCTGGAGGCCATCGGCGTGAACGACCGCGTTCAGTTGGCCCGCGCCGAGGCGGCGCTGCGGCAGCGCATCCGCGAGGAGTGGATGCGGGAGGGTGTCACCCTGGCGGACCCTCCCTCCACCTTCATTGACGCGCGCGTGAAGCTGGGCCGTGACACGGTGCTGCAGCCCGGCGTCCACCTGTGGGGCGGGACGGCCGTGGGCCGCGCCTGCCACATTGGGCCGAACACTATCATCGCGGACTCCACCATCGGCGACCGCTGCCGCATCCTCGCCTCCGTCATCGAGCGCTCCACCGTGGAGGACGACGTGGACATAGGCCCCTACAGCCACCTGCGCGACGGGGCGCACATCTGCGCGGAGACGCACATCGGCAACTTCGCCGAGGTGAAGAAGAGCCGTCTGGGCCGCGGGACCAGGATGGGGCACTTCAGCTACATGGGCGACGCGACGGTGGGCCGGGATGTGAACATAGGCGC
The DNA here is from genome assembly GCA_030648205.1 of Dehalococcoidia bacterium. Classification (NCBI taxonomy): domain Bacteria; kingdom Bacillati; phylum Chloroflexota; class Dehalococcoidia; species Dehalococcoidia bacterium. The sequence goes on from JAUSIH010000107.1 coordinate 5,397, forward strand.
GGGCACCATCACGTGCAACTACGACGGCGTGCGCAAGAACAAGACCGTCATTGAGGACGGCGTCTTCCTCGGCTCGGACACCATGCTGGTGGCGCCGGTCCGCCTAGGCGCGCGCTCCGTCACGGGAGCAGGCTCCGTGGTCAACAAGGACGTGCCCCCGGACAAGCTCGCCGTGGGCGTGCCCGCGCGGCTACGCTCCAAGAAGCCGACTAAATAACGCCGCGGACGTCATCCTTCCGTCCTTTCACGGAGGGAGACTCCGCCAGGGAAACGGATTGGACAGCTTAGGAATAGCCTTCCTTCTCGGCATTCTCTTCTGCCTGGGACTCCTGGGCCTGGTCAGCGCCGCCCTCCAGAGCATGGAGCACCTGCGCCCGGAGAGGCTGGAGCGCCTGCGGCGTCACAAGACCTGGCCAGCCGGGCTGGTCGTCCGTCTCTGGGACGACCGGCCGCGCGCGTGGGCCGCCGGCAGCACCGTCCGCACGGTCGCCCTGGTCGGCATGACGGCCCTCACGATTGCCCTGGCCCTGCGCTGGGCGCCGGGCGCCGGATGGGTGAGCATTCCGGCGCTGCTTCTGACCATTACCCTTTCGCTTGCCGTCGCGGCGTGGGCGCGGGCCATCGCCGTCCGCAGCCCGAACCGCACGGCCCTCTCGATAGCTCCCGCTTTCACCGCCCTGCTATGGCTCTGCCGCCCGTTGGCGGGCCTGCTGCTGGACGCCCCTCTCGCCATCGTCTCCCGAGCGACGCCGCCGGACGCGCAGGCCGGGCAGTCCACCGCGCCAACTCCCGCCTCTCGTGAGAAGGAAAACTACAAGCAGCGGATGATCCGCGCCATCACGCGCCTGGCGGACACCAGCGTCCGGGAGATCATGGTCCCGCGCGTGGACATCGTCGCCATCAGCACGGAGGCGCCGTTGCAGCAGGCCGTGGACCTGATCATCGAGGAAGGCTACAGCCGCATTCCGCTGTACGAGGACGAGCCGGACCACTTCGTGGGCGTGCTGCACGCCAAGGACCTGCTGCCCCATATCACCGGCCATCCTGGGCGCGGCGAGGCCGCATCCACGACCCCCCGGCGACTCCGTGACATCGCCCGCAAGCCGTACTTCGTGCCGGAGACGAAGCGCGTGGACGAGCTGCTGCGCGAGATGCAGGACAAGCGCGTCCAGCTTGCTATCGTGGTGGATGAATACGGAGGCACGGCCGGCCTGGTGACTGTTGAGGACCTGGTGGAGGAGATCGTGGGGGACATTGAGGACGAGTTCGACGTGGCGGAGCAGCAGGTCGTGCGCATCAGCGAGGCGGAGGCGGTGATGGACGGCCGCGTCTCCGTGGACGGTCTGGAAAGGCTGTTCGGCGTGCACGTGCCGAGCGAGGGGTTTGACACGGTGGGCGGCTACGTGGGCCACCTGCTGGGGCGGGTGCCCGCCGTGGGAGACAGGGTGACCACGGACGAGCTGCGGCTGGATGTGCTGTCCACCGTGGGCCGCCGGGTGAAGCGCGTCCGCGTGACGCGCGCGACACAAGAGGCCCAGACGGAGCCGACGCGGACCAGCGAGTAGGGAGCGCCAGCCCCGCGCTCGTGGTTCGACCCTTCGGCTCCGCTCAGGCAGGCAAGCTCACCATGATGGTTCGACAAGCTCACCATGAGCGGCGAGCAAGTCCCGCTCAGCCTGATCCTGTCAAAGGATGAGAGAACGCAAACTCAACCAGCGGGACGGTAGTACCCATGAGTTTTTACGTTTACATTCTGCGCTGCTCAGATGGTTCGTATTACGCGGGTCACACCGACAATCTGGAGAAGAGAGTGGCTGCTCACCAGGAGGGTGCCATAGCAGGGTACACGTCTATTCGGCGACCCGTCCAACTAGTGTTTGCCGAGAGCTTCCCATCCAGGGAGGAGGCGTTCCATCGGGAACGTCAAATCAAGGGCTGGTCGCGGCGCAAGAAAGCGGCGTTGATTCAAGGGGACTGGGGGCTTCTCCAGCGCTTGGCCCATGCTCGTGGTTCGACCCTTTGTCCTTCCAGGGAAGGATCAGGGCAGGCAGGCTCACCACAAGCGGAGAAAGTACGCCGCTCACCCTGAGCCTGTCGAAGGGCGAGCGGGACACACCGCTCATGGTTCGACAGGCTCACCATGAGCGGAGGCGACAGGCTCACCACGATGGTTCGACAAGCTCACCATGAGCGGCGAGCAAGTCCCGCCCACCCTGAGCCTGTCGAAGGATGAGCCTCCCTCGGAATGACAGGCCGCGACATACGCATGACACGTCCCTCCCTGTCATTCCGAGAGCAACGAGGAATCTCCCGCCGCAGCGCATCCACACCCGCTCATGGATTCGACAAGCTCACCATGAGCGGCGAGCAAGGCCCGCTCACCCTGAGCCTGTCGAAGGATGAGCCTCCCTCGGAATGACAGGCCGCGACATACGCATGACACGCCCCCCTTGTCATTTCAAGTGCAACGTGGGATCTCCCCCTGTCAACACGGCAGCCCGTGGCCCCCGCGCGCTCCGGTTAACAAATCAAGCCCCCCGAGCGCTCGGGGGGCTTGATTGTCCAGGCGAGGTCGCGCGATGCGGCGCTGCCTGTGTGTTACTTCTTGACCGCGGGTGTGGCCGTGGGAACGGGCGGTCTGGGCGTGGGCGTGGGCGCAACAGTAATAACCAGAGGCGCCGTGGCGGTGGTGCCCTTCTCGCCGGTGGCGCGCACCGTGTAGACGCCCGCCTTGATGCTGGCCGGGATCGCCACGGAGGGGCGAGAGAACGCGCCCGACGCGCTCGCGTCCGCGCCGACAAGGATGAAGTCTTCCCTGTCAATAGCCCTAACGATGACGGCCAAGACGGACTCGCCGGGCTGGAAGCCGGAGCCGGCGACGGTTGCAGGCCGCCCCTGCGCTACCGGCGACGTGACCGTCAGGTTCGCCTCAGGGCTGACGGCGGCCTTACCAGCAGCACCAGCAGCACCGGCAGGGCCAGCAGGGCCAGCGAGACCCCTAGCACCAGCAGGGCCGGCAGGACCGGCAGCACCAGTAGGACCGGCAGGGCCAGCGGGGCCAGTCAGGCCCTTGGGACCCTCACAGGCAGCCAGAACCAGGGCCGTAACGACCGAAAGGACCAGGAGAAGAGCCAAACCCCTCTTTTCAAGCAGACGCCGCAATGTGACCTCCTTTTTCCATGACATTGTGAGATGAGATATGTGGGATGCCTAGCGCGTGCCCGCCCTGTGTTTGATTTGTATGACACGAATACGATACTGGGAATCGACCAGGCGCAGTGTGCGTGCCCTCCCAGTCTGCCCTATGATATGCATGGTTTTTCCGGCTGTCAAGTCCTTACACGGAAATTCACAAGAGGAACCCGTCAGCGCCGCGCCGAGTTGCGTCTCCCCTCTGCTTCACTCTACTCCCTTCTGGTCCATATTTGCAAGCATGTGATTTAGAGGCGTTCACTCGTCATTTCCCGCGCACCGGAGAATCTTCGGTCGTCCTTCCGGGGAAGGACTCCCTCAGAATGACAGTATAGCATATGCGCCGTGTCACTCCGAGCGCAGCGAACAGGGCAATCGCGCCTTAATGTAGGCGTTCATTCCCATCCGTCCCAAGAGATTGTGAAGAAATGCTGGGAAAAGCCCGCTGGTTCACCACCG
>JAUSIH010000108.1 GCA_030648205.1 Dehalococcoidia bacterium
TTGCCGCGCATGTACCACTCGGAGCACTTCTCCTCGAAGCGCCGGATGAGCAGCATTCGCCGGTAGAAGTCCCGCATCTGGGCCTTGGACAAAGCCCTCTCTTTCACAACTTGCACCGCGTTTCCCTCCTTGATGTATGACGATCCCCCGCGTCCTTCCGCGGAAGGAGCCATGCCTCCACCACCCCCCTCGGCTACGTGTGAATGGCTTCTTTGTTGACGTCCAGCGCCGCCTCGCGCAGCGCCTCGGAGAGCGTGGGATGCGGATGGACCGCCGACCCCAACTCCAGCGGCGTGGACTCCAGCAGCTTGGCGATGGACAGCTCTCCCAGCAGCTCCGTCACCTCGGGGCCGATCATATGCGCGCCCAGGATCTCGCCGGTCTTGGCGTCGGCCACGATCTTCACCAGGCCGTCGGAATCCCCCAGCGCCAGCGCCTTGCCGATGGCGCGGAAGGGAAAGCGCCCCACCTTGACCTCATGGCCCTGCTGGCGCGCCTGCGCCTCGGTCAGACCAAGGCTCGCCACCTGCGGCTGACAGTAAGTCGCGCGCGGCATATCCACGTAGGACAGGCGCGCCGGCTGCCGCCCGGCGATGGCCTCCGCCGCAACGACGCCCTGCGCCGACGCGACGTGCGCCAGAAGCACTTCGCCGGTCACGTCGCCGATGGCGTACACACCCGGCACGCTCGTCCGCATACGCGCGTCCACCTTGACGGATCCGCGCTCCATGCGGACGCCCAGCGCCTCCAGGCCCAGCCCTTCGCTGTTGGGTTGCACGCCGACGGCCACCAGCACCTTCCGTCCCCGCACGTCTTTCTTCCCGTCCGCCGTGGCCACCGCGACCCGCCCTTCCCCGGAAGGGTCGGCCCAGCTCACCCCCTCCACCCTGGCGTTCGTGAAGTAGTTCATGCTCTGTTTCTTGAAGCTTCGCTCCAGTTCCGCGCTGATCTCCTCGTCCTCCGTCGGGACGAGACGCGGGAGCGCCTCGACCAGCATGACCTTGCTCCCGTAGGTGTGCCACAGATAGGCGAACTCGACGCCGATGGCGCCCGCGCCGACGATGACGACCGACTCCGGGACCTCGGTCAGCGTCACCGCCTCGCGGTACGTGATGACGTTCTTGCCATCCGGCTCCAGGCCGGGGATGCTCCGTGGCCGCGCGCCAGTGGCGATGATGACGTTGTCCGCCTCAATAGTCTGGCCGCTGGGGGCCACCTCGATGCGTTGCGGCGAGGCCAGGCGCGCCGTGCCCTGCACGTAGTCCACCTTGTTCTTCTTGAGCAGGAACTCCACGCCCTTGACCAGCCGGTCCACGACCTTGCGGCTGCGGGCCTCGGCGACTGCGTAGTCCGCCTTGAAGTTGTCGAATGTGAAGCCGAACTCCTTGCCGCGCTTAAAAAGGGCCAGAATCTCGGCGCTCCGCAGAAGGGCCTTGCTGGGGATGCAGCCCCAGTTGAGGCAGATGCCCCCCGGCGCCTCGCGCTCGATGACGACGGTCTTCAGGCCGAGTTGGGCCGCCCGGATGGCGGCCACGTAGCCGCCGGGTCCGGCGCCGATGATCGCCAAGTTATATCGCTCCATCAGCTTGGCCCTTTCTCCCGATTCACGCTCTGGCGGCAACCATGCTCTCCACCTGGCGCTCCGCCAGATAGGAGCTGCGCACCAGCGGCCCCGCCTCCACGTGACGATAGCCCATCGTCATGCCCAGGCGGGCCAACTCCTTGAACTCCTCCGGCGTGTAGAACCTGACGACGGCGGCGTGCCACGGCGATGGCCGCAGGTACTGGCCGATAGTCAGGATGTCGCAGCCAGCCCGCTGAATGTCACGCATAGTCTGGAGCAGCTCGTCCCACGTCTCGCCCAGGCCAGCCATGACGCCGGATTTCGTGACAATGCTTGGGTCGCTGGCGCGCACCTGGGCGATGAACGCCAGAGAGCGTTCGTAGGTGGCCTTGGGACGTATGCGCCGGTAAAGGCGCGGCACGGTCTCCGTGTTGTGGCTGAAGACGTCCGGGCGCGCCCGGGCCACTGTTTCAATGGCGTCGCAGTCGCCCAGGAAGTCCGGGGTCAGGACCTCTACCTTGCAGCCGGGGGACTGCTCCCGTATTAGCTGGATGCACCGGGCAAATATGCCCGCGCCGCCGTCGGGCTGGTCGTCGCGATTGACCGAGGTGATGACGCAATAGCGCAAGTCGAGCAGCTTCACCGCCGCTGCGACGCGCTCCGGCTCCCGCCAGTCCATGCCCTGGGGCCTGCCTTTCCTCACCGCGCAGAAGGCGCAGCTTCGCGTGCAGACGTCGCCCAGAACCATGAACGTGGCGGTACCTGCGTTCCAACACTCGCCGATGTTCGGGCAGCGAGCCTCTTCGCATACTGTGTGCAGGCTGTTGTCTCGCATCAGGCGCTTGAGGCGCATGTAGGTGTCGCCCGCGGGGAAGCGGACCTTCAGCCAGGGGGGCAGGCGCGCCGCGACGGGAGCCTGGCCCGCGGATGGCGGCTGCGGCATACCACGCCAGGGGACGGCGAGGGCTGGGTCAGTCCGTGCCGTCTCCGACGATGCCACAGAGGTGATGCTTGCGTCAGTCGTGTCCATAGTGAACGTTTTAGTATAGCATGCTCCGCACAGGTGGCAAAAGCAGATTTTTCCGGCGCGCCCAAGGCGGAGTTGACGACTCCCAAGAACGCGGTTATGCTATGTAAAGTGTGGCGTATGCTGGGAGCCGATATGCGGCACTGGACTTGACAAGGAGGACGCTCCGCATTTCATGAACTGGATTAACGAACGGCTGGCTGTAGGCGAGATCAACGACGCCATGAACCACGAGGAACTCAAGCGCCAGGGTATCGCCGGTGTATTGGGCCTGAATGACTTCCCCACCTTCATCCCCGGTATGGGTTTCGATTGGCACCGTGTCCAGCTCCACGACGGCCCAGGCAACAAGCCCGCTGACCTGGCCCGCGCTCTGGATGTCCTTGATGACCTGCTGGACCGGCACCGCACTCTGCTTCACTGCGCCTCCGGCGTCAGCCGCGCCCCCTTTGTGGCTGCGGCGTACCTGGCGACCAAGGAGGGGCTGACCCTTGACGAAGCCCTGGCGGCGGTCACGCGGAAGCGGCCCATCGCCAACCCGGACCCCGCGCTCTTCCATCTATGGCGGGAGTATCAGACGTACCGAGAGAACGGCAACGGGAACGGCCACAAGCCCACTGCGTAAAACCGAGGCCGTTCACCCCCGACCTTTCTGAAACGCGAGACGCCGGACAATTGTCCGGCGTCTTTTGCTTTGGCCATTATACCGCCACGTCAAGAGGGAAGAGCGGGTACAACAACAGTGGCGTCCAGATGGATGCCACTCTCTACTTCCTACGCGGACGCGACGCGCGCGGGGGAACGTTGGTAGAGCGCGAGGCGCTCCTTCCGCAGGTCTTTGCCCATATGGGACTTGAGCGCATCCAGCGTTTGAAAGTCGCCTTCGGTGATGAAGCTGATGGAGACGCCCTCGTGGCCGATGCGCCCGGTGCGGCCTATGCGGTGAACGTACTCGTCCACCGTCTCCGGCATGTCGTAGTTTACAACGTGAGAGACCTCCGGAATGTCCAGCCCGCGCGAGGCCACGTTGGTGGCCACCAGGGTGCGCAGCGTGCCCGCGCGAAACGCATTCATGACCGTGTCGCGCTGGCTCTGGCGGAGATCGCCATGGATGCCCGCCGCCTTCAAGCCGCGGCGCTGCAGGTTCATCACAAGCCGGTCCACGCCGGACTTGGTGCGGCAAAAGATGAGCACCTTGCCGTCCCTCAGCTTCGTGTTCAGCACCTCGGCGAGGCCAGACAGCTTGTCGCTGGCCGCGACCTCGTAGTAGATTTGGTGAATGGTGGCGGCCGGCTCGCTCTCGCCGCCGATCTGTATGAACTGCGGATCGCGCTGGAAGCGGTGAATCATTGTCTTGATGAACGGTGGGATGGTCGCGGAGAAAAGCGCCGTCTGGCGGCTTGGAGGCGTCAGGCGCAGGATGCGCACCATGTCCTCCGCGAAGCCGATGTCCAGCATCTGGTCCGCCTCGTCCAGTATCGCGATGCGTACATGGTCGAGGCGGATGGTCCCGCGGCTGACGTGGTCCTGCACGCGGCCCGGCGTGCCCACGATGATGTGCGCGCCCACATTCAACGCGGCGAACTGCTTGATGATGGGCTGACCGCCGTAGAGCGTCACCACCTTGAGACCGCGGTAGCGGCAGAGCTTTTGCAGCTCCAACGTCACCTGGACCGCAAGCTCGCGCGTCGGCACGAGGACGATGCTCTGGATGTGCCGCGCAGCCGGGTCCAGCATCTCGACCATCGGCAGGCCGAACGCCGTCGTCTTGCCCGTGCCGGTCTGCGCCTTGCCGACCACGTCCCTGCCCTGCAGCATGACGGGGATGGCCTGCTTCTGAATGGGCGTCGGCTCCACGTAGCCCATATCCTTCAGCGCGCGGGCCACCGGCTCGGAGACCAGCATGTCGCCGAAGGGTTGGTTGCGCGGGAGTGGGCCGGTCTGGACAGGGGCACGGATGTCCCGGGGCGGCGCGGTCCTCTGGTAACGCGGCGCGCGCGCGGGCCGGGGGTACGGCGGACGCTGGGGCGGTGTCGCTGCCGGGGCCACCGGGGCCGCCGAAGCGGGTTGCGGAGCGGGCCGCGGCGCGGGCGCTACAGGTTGAGGAGGCGTCCGCTCGGGAACGGCAACATGGTCTTCAGTCTGCTGGGGGTGCTGCCTGCTGGCGGGTTCGGAGAAAAGCCCCAGGAGGCGACGCCAAGGAGACCGGCCGCGTTTATCGGTTGAAGGGGGTGTGGGTGTCATGATCTGGATACAGTATACCAAGACTCTCCAGTTTATGCAAACAGACCGTGTTCTCTCCCGCCATTATGGTGCATGGCGACGACATGCGGTGGTCGGCGCGGTGTTGTGCATCATGACGCTTCCCTTGACGTTGCGGACGCCCTCTGGTAGCCTTCGCGGGACACGCACTATGAGAAGCAGAGCCAAGGCCCTTCTGACCCGCGTTTTCGCCGAGCCGGTCGCCCGGTGGCTGGCGCGCACCGGCGTCAGCCCGAACGCCCTGACCATCGTGGGGCTGCTCATCAGCCTGGCGGCGGCGCTGGCCGTCGCCGTGGGCTATGTCGCGGCGGGAGGCGTCATCCTGCTGGCGGCGGGCCTTTTCGACATGCTGGACGGGGCGCTGGCCCGTGCGTCCAACAGGGTCACGCGCTTCGGGGCGCTGCTGGACTCGACGGCGGACCGCGTCGCGGAGGCAGCGGTCTTCGGCGGGCTGGCCTGGCGCTCCGTGGGTCTCGGCGACGCGGCGGGTGTGATGCTGGCGTTCGCCGCGCTCGTGGCGTCCTTTCTGGTCAGCTACCTGCGCGCCCGCTCGGAAGGGCTGGGCGTCCCCGGCGACATCGGCATCGCCGCGCGGCCTGAGCGGGTCATCCTCCTGGCCCTGGGGCTG
>JAUSIH010000109.1 GCA_030648205.1 Dehalococcoidia bacterium
CCGGGCATTGACGACTGGCAGTTCGTCAATCGCGGCTCGTACATCGCGCCCGGCGGCCACTGCGCCGGCCAGGCTCTCACCGCCCTCTGGTACTACGTGAACAAGCCGGACGGCAAGGAAGTGAAACTGTATGACCGCTATGACAACAATCGTCTCTCCCCCGCTACGCCGGAGATATGGCAGGACGACAGCTACGGCTATCGTTTCGCCTCGGTCATTCAGAAGGACATTAATTGGGACAGCTTCGCGAACAAGCTCCAGGAAAACCTGGCTGGCGTGGATGACGAGTTGACCTTCAAGGCGTTCGCCTACTCCATGCAGCTCACCGGCGAGCCGCAGGAGGTCGGCCTCTTTTCCAGCAAGGGCGGCGGGCACGACATGATTGGCTACCGTATCAAGGACAACCAGATATACATCGCCGACCCCAACTATCCGGGCAACAACGACCGGCGCATCGACTTTGTGAACGGCAAGTTCAAGCCGTACAACTCGGGGGCGAACAAAAAGGAGATCGACGCGGGCAATGGCACGGCCTATGAGACCATCCAGTACGCCGCCAAGACGTTCACCGTGGACTGGAGCCTCATCGCGCGCCGCTGGGCTGAGGTCAAGAGCGGCGCCATCGGCAACGACCGCTTCCCGAAGTACACCCTGGGCTACGTTGACAAGGACGGCAAGGTGCAGCCTCTGAATGACGGTGCTGTTATAAGCGTCAACCCAGTGAGAGTCGGCCCACGCGAAGGCGGTTTCGGGCAGGTCGTCTATCGCGATGGGCAAAAGCTCAATCCGGATGCCTCGTCGCGGCTCACCCTCGTACCCGGCGAGAACAAACTGGGGTTTGCTATCTACGGCAAGGTCAACGAGAAGTGGGAATACGTGGACTTCCGGTACGTCACGGTCCGTTATCAAACCGGAGACATCCAACCACCTATCGCTAGACTGCCCGGTAACATCTACCTGGGCGCCTATCCCTATCAAAAAGAGGCCGAGATGACACACGGGCTCTATCTAATCACCCCGAACGATGGGAAATCCCGGCAGATAAGCCCGCGGGCTATTCAAGGCGTGGCCATCTCCCCAGACGGCACCAAGCTGGCAGCAGGGATGCTGGCGGAGACCGGGCGAGGCCCAGGAGACCCGCAGCTTGCCATCTTCGACGCCAAGGACCCCGCCTACAAATCGCTGCGAAGCGTCTTCGAGGTGCGCCCCGGCAAAGGTCCAGAGCAACTGACCAACCCGACCTGGGCCAGGGACAGCCTCACCTTAGCGGTAAGCCGCACCACCGACTTGCACCTGTACCAGTATTCCCCGGACAAGTCTAAGGACAAGACTTCCTTCTGGGCCATTTGGGAGGGAAACTATCCGGCCTGGTCTCCCACCGACAACCGCCTGGTGATAGGGGGAATCTCCGGCAATGGCCTATATCTGGTGGACGACGTCATGAAGGGCGCCTACCAGTTTGACCCCAAGTACGAGATATGGAGTCAGCAGGCCGAACAACAAGGGTTCAGGAGCCTGCGGCCGGGTGCCGTCACCAAGATCGCGGGCGCCCCAAACAACGCGCGCAAACCCAAATGGTCGCCCGACGGGAAGAACATCCTGTTCATATCCGAAGGAGCCTTATGGACGATACCGGCATCTGGCGGCGCGCCGGCGCGCGTCAGTCCGGAGGGCTGGAAGATCGGTGCGGCGACGTATTCGCCGGATGCCAACTACATCGCGGTCGTGCGGGCAGAGGCCCCTGCCAATGGCGGCGTGTGGGTGCTCAAGCCCAATGGCAGCGAGCCCAGGCAACTGGTCAAGGCAGATTTCTCTGTCTACGGTGGTGTCGATCTGGCCTGGGGGCCTTAGGGCGCTTCACCTGGACGGAGCCGCCCACCAGCCTGCCCGTGGGCCAGACGTTCAAGGGGACGCTTTCGACTCAGGACGCGGGGTCCGTGTACAACCAAAAGACCTGGGTGGAGTTTCCGAGCGGGAGCGTGAGTATCCAGATGATGTTCGGGACGGAACCCGTGAGAGGTGCTTTCGCGTCTGCGGGCGCGGGCCGCAGGGGGAGTGTGACCGGCGATCCAGCGTTCACGCCCACGGCACCCATGTCGTACGAGTTCCCCGTTCCGGGAGGGCGGGTGGACGGCCCGCCGCTCAGTATTCGGGTCGCAGGCGAGCGGGCTGCCGACCCCCGGCGGTACCTTTAACGAGACGCGCATGCAAGGCAATTTGGTCTACACGTACGAGCTGCGGGTGCAATAGACGGTACCGCGGGAACAAAAGAGGCGGGGCCGCCGCGCCCCGCCTCTTTTGCGTCTGTGGGTGAGCCGGCGGTGCGCTCACCGGCAAGCTGAGACATCACCTGCTTGGCACATCGTCGCGCCCCGATCCATCGGGGGCGTGTAGCAAGGACACTTGACACCGCGTGAACGGGCGGACATAATGCCGTCCGTTGGGACTGCGCTCGATCGCATGTGGCAACCGCGAGCACTCGGCGAAGGAGGAAGCATGACCCCTGAGACAGTCGTTCCGCGCACCATCTACTGCTTGAATCCCACGGGCGTGGTCAAGAAGACAGCACGGCCTGTATCCGCCCGCCCGGCCGACCTCAGGGGAAAGGCCATTGGCGTCCTGTGGAACACAAAGCCCAATGCCGATGTCCTGATGACGGAGATGGCGAGCCTCGTCGCCGCGCGCTACCCCGGAGCGCGGGTCATGATGCGCAAGAAGGCGTACGTGAGCCAGTCGGCGGGCAAGGCGCTGTTCGACGAGCTGGCCCGCGAGTGCGACGTGGTCATCACCGGCTCCGGCGACTGAGGCTCCTGCACCACGTGGAGTCTCCACGACGCGATTGAGTTGGAGAAGCGTGGGGTTCCTACCGCCCTGGTGGCGTCCACCCCCTTCGTGGACCTGGCGCGACGCAACGCAGGGTACCAGGGAATCCCTGACCTGGCGGTCGTCGAGGCGCCGCACCCCATCGGCGGCGTTGACCCGAAGGTGATCCGCCAGCGGGCGGCGGCCATGGTGGACAAAGCGCTCAGCGCCCTGGTGGCGCAGGAGCAGGCGCCCAAGTCCAGGGCGTAGCGCCGACGTTATACGACAGGGACTTCGCCGCCTGTCGCCTCGCGATTCTTGCCTGCGGAGGGCTTCATGACGGAGACAATTGCATCCGAGCGCATTCCCCTTCCCGACGATGCGTCGGCTATCTTCGACTACTACGAGGAGCGCGGCTGGACTGACGGCCTGCCCATCATCCCGCCCACGGAGGAGCGCGTCCGGCAGATGCTGGGAGGGACCCGGCTTGCGCCGGACAAGTCGCTAGGCCAGATACCGCCCTCCAACAGCGATGTCCTGGTGGAGAAAGTAGCGGCCAACGCCGTCATGGCGGGCTGTCGCCCTGAGTACATGCCTGTGGTCCTGTCCGCCCTGGAGGCCCTTCTACATGAGCGCTGCAATCTGTACGGCTATCAGGCCACCACCTACCCGAAGGCGCCGCTGATCATCGTGAACGGGCCTGTCCGCCAGCGCATCAAGCTCAACTCCGGCTATGGGGTGTTTGGCCCCGGCTGGCGCGCCAACGCCACAATCGGCAGGGCCGTTCGCCTGTGCATGCTGAACATCGGCGGCGGCACGCCGGGGGTGATGGACAAGGACACGCACGCCCACCCGGGCAAGTACACGATGTGCATCGGTGAGAACGAGGAGAACAGCCCCTGGGAGCCGCTGCACGTGGAGCATGGGTTCAAGAAAGAGGATAGCTGCGTCACCGTCCTGCTGACGGAAGGCCCGCACAACATCAACGACCACGACAACACGACCGGCAAGGGAGTCCTGGGCGTCTGCGCCGACACCATGTGCACCCTGGGCATGAATATTATCTTCCGGCACAACTCCGACCCCGTCCTCATGCTGGGCCCGGAGCACGCCGCCAACTGCGCCCAGGACGGCTTCAGCAAACAGGACGTGAAGAAGTTCATCTGGAACAAGGCGCGCCTGCCGCACTACAAGCTGAAGACCGGTGGCATGTACTCCTTCCGTACGTGGCCCGCCTGGTACGAGAGCCTGGACGACCACGACATGATACCGCTGTGCCCGGATGAGAACCAGATCATCGTGATCGTGGCGGGCGGCCCCGGCAAGCAGAGCGCCTGCATTCCCCCGTTGACACGCAGCGTCACCAAGCGCATCGAGGAGTAGACGCGGGCCAAGGCGCCGCGCGATGAGCGCCGGTCAAGGTCGGCTCCACTGGCCCGCACACCGCCGGCGGCCGGACCCCGCCATGCGGGGCGGGGGAGGGCGCGCATTGACGAGCGTGGTAAGCGCCGCTATGATGAGGCTTCATTTCAGGTTGCCCGTGTTTCTCGCTCCCCATCCCACGCGCTTTGTGAAAGGTTGGCCAGATGGTTGAGTTCATGCGGGACAAGGCCTGCATCGTGGGCATTGGCGAGACCGCGTACTCCCGCGATTCAGGCCGCTCGGAGCTGTCACTCGCCGGGGAGGCGGTGCGCAACGCCGTGTCGGACGCGGGCCTCGCGCTGAACGACATAGACGGGATGCTCCGCTTTGAGGTGGACCGGGTGACCGAGGCGGAGCTTGCCGCGTCGCTGGGCCTGACGGGCCTCCGCTTCTTCGGTATGGCGGGGCCGCTGGGCTCCGCCGCCTGTGGTCTGGTAGCGCACGCGGCCATGGCCGTGGCCTGCGGGATGGCTGACAACGTGGTGGTGTACCGCTCGCTCAACGGTCGCTCGGCGCAGCGCTACGGCGGCGGCGCCACAACACGCGGCGGCGGAGGAAACGCCGCCTTCTGGGAGCCGTACGGAATGCTCGTGCCCGGCCAGTGGGCGGCCCTGTCGGCCCGGCGGCACATGCAGCAGTACGGCACGACGAGCCGCCAGTTCGGCGCGGTGGCGGTGGCCCTGCGCAAGCACGCCTGCATGAACCCCCGCGCGGTCATGTACGGCAAGCCCATCACCATCGAGGACCATCAGGCGTCGCGCATCGTGCACGACCCCCTCCATTTGCTGGACTGCTGCCTGGAGACGGATGCCGCGTGCGCCGTGGTCGTGACCTCAGCCGAGCGGTCGCGCGACCGAAAGCAGCGGCCCGTGTACATCAGGGCCGCCACGCAGCACCTGGTGAGCGGCGGCAGGCCCCGCCACACGTACAGCGATACGTCCGCCTACGAGCTGGCCGAAACGCCATCCCGCTACATGGCGCCGCGCCTCTTTCGCATGGCCGACGTGACACCCGCGGATATTGACTGCGTCCAGTTGTACGACCCCTTCACCCCCAACGTCATCTTCGGAATGGAGGCCTACGGCTTCTGCAAGCCGGGGGAGGGTGGTCCGTTCGTCGAGGCGGGCAACATCGAAGGGCCGCGGAGCAAGGTGCCGGTGAACACGGCGGGCGGCAACATGTCCGAGGTGTACCTGCAGGGGGTGAACCACATCATCGAGGCTGTGCGCCAGCTTCGGGGAGTCTCCACCTGCCAGGTGCCGGACTGCGAACTGGTGTTGTGTGAGAGCGGGGGCGGCCTGGGCGGCCTTATCTTGCGCCGATAGCACAGGGAGAGATGTGATGCCTGACCCTCAGTTGCCCCTGCCGACGCCGACCCTGGACAATCTGGAGTTCTGGCAGGGGGTTAAGCGTCAAGAGCTTTTGCTTCAGCGCTGCCAGGACTGCGGCAACTACACCTTTCCGCCCCGGCCGGGGTGCGTCGTGTGCGGCTCAACGCGTCGGGAGTGGGTCAGGTCCAGTGGCCGCGGGAAGGTCCATAGCTTCGTGGTGACGCATCAGGCGGTGCATCCCGCGCTACGCGGGAAGACGCCGTGGGGGATTGTTGACGTGGAGTTGGAGGAGGGCGTGCACATGATCAGCAACGTCGTCGGGTGCGCTCCCCACGATCTCCGCATAGGGCTGCCCGTCGAGGTTGTCTTCGAGGATGTGAGCGCGGAGGTCGCCCTGCCCAAGTTCCGGGTGGTGGCGTAAGGAGCCGCCCTGGCGGAAGGGGCTTCCCTATGTCCGGCTTCTCGAAGGGTGTATTCACGTAAGGCGCTGCACTGTCGGTGCGATATATCTAGCCAGGGGGTGGGGGCTATGCTGAAGACATGCCTGGAAGGCGTCCGCATCGTCGAGCTGGCGCGGTATCAGGCGCTGCCGCGGGGCGGGCTGCTGCTACTTGACCTGGGCGCGGAGGTCATCAAGGTCGAGCCGCTGGAGGGGGAAGACCTGCGCCATACAGGGCCATTCGTCCATGGTGAGAGCATCCAGTTCGCCGCTTACAACCGGGGCAAGAAAAGCATCACGGTGGACCTGCGCGCAAAGGAAGGCAAGGCGCTCCTTGCCGACCTGCTGCGCTGCTCCGACGTTCTGCTGGAGAACTTCAAGCCCGGCACGCTGGACATCATGGGGTTTCCCCAGGACGTTTTGCGGCGGCTGAACCCCACCCTTATCGTCTGCTCCGTCTCCGGGTTCGGCCAGTACGGGCCCTACAGGGAATGGCGCTCTTACGACCCCATCATTCAGGCGATGTCGGGCATCGCGCACCAGACAGGGCGGCCATTTGACCAGCCCATCCTTGCGGAGGGGCCTATCATGGACCGGCTCACCGCCATGCATGGCGCGGTAGGCGTACTGGCCGCGCTGCGCTGGCGGGACAGGACGGGCATGGGCCAGTTCATTGACGTCGCCATGCTGGACGCGGGCATCAGCTACGAAGAGGTCGCGCTGGCGATGGCCCATTCAACCGGCACGGACGAATTCCTGCGCGGGGGCACTTTCATCAAGTGCGTGGACGGCTGGATCATCACCGGCTCCGCCCGCGGCGTCATGTGGAAGAAGCTGCTCGAGCTGATGGGCTTTCACGACCTGGCCCGCGACGCCGACTTCACGGCGCCCATGTGGACCAGTCCCAAGTCGGAAGAGCGCATCGAGCTGTTCCGCCTCTGGGCGGAAGACAAGCAAGTCAACGTGGTCGTGGAAACCCTCCAGGCCAACGCCGTCCCTTGCGCTCCGGTGCGGAGCATCATGGATGTGCTCCACGACCCGCACCTTAAGGCGCGGGGCGCCATGGTGGAGATGCCCGTGGGTGGAGAGGGCAAGACCATGCTGATGCCCGGCATGATCATCAAGATGTCCGAAACGCCCACCGAGATCCGGGGCATCCCGCGTCTGGGCGAGCACAACGCCGAGATACTGGGCGGCGTCCTGGGCCTCAGCGACGCCGCTATGGCGCGGCTCCGGGAGCGGAAGGTCATCATCGGGGCATAGCGGCAACCTCCGCGCCTGCTCCCTTCCACGGTTTCCTGCTGGTTACCCGTCTGTGGCCTGGCGACGCACGCGGTCATGGCCTTGCGCGCAGGCTGGCTGACAACGTGAGTAAGAGCCGTCCCCTCAACGGTCGTTCAGCCCTGCGTTGTGACGGAGACGCTCTATTGCGGCGGCGCGGGAAACGCTGGAATGGTGGGGATTCCGGGGAACGATGGGATGACGCCCGGCGGAATGCCCCCCGAGGGGAAGGTCGGGATGCCCGGAGTGGACGGAATGCCGGAGGGGATGCCCGATGGAATAGCCGGCATGGTGGGAATCGCTGACGGCGGACCCGATGGCATGGTCGGAACGCCGGGGATTGACGGAATCTGCGGTATAGCCGATATGGCCGAGATATCCGGAATCGCGGGGGTCTGGAGGTCGAACAGGCTGTCGGTGCGGATGTTCAGGTCCAACTTGATGCCAGAGGTCATGGTACTGAGCAGCGTTACATCCGCCACGTCCAGGCCCTCCAGAGCGCTCAGGACAGGCTGGTCCTGCGTGGTGATCTGCGAAATGGTCAGATTGTCAAGAGCGGACTGTACGATACTGGGAGTCGGCGCGGCTGGCGGCGCGGGAGTCGGCGTGGCGGCGGGAACCAGAGTGGGCGACGGCTGTGGCGTGCGCGTTGGCGTCGCGGTCGGCGCGGGCGTCGGCGACGCTTGCGTCGGCGCGACCACGGGCGGAACGACCCGCGTCGGCGGGACCTGCGTGGCGACGGGTGCGGGAGTCGGCGTCGCGGCGGGAGCCGTAGTGGCCGTCGGCGCAGGCGGCTGCGTGGCGGTGGGCTGAGGCGGCGTTGGCGCCGTGCCGCCGCACGCGGCCAGAATGGCGGTGAGCGCCAGAGCCAGCGCTATCGCCGCCATGTTGCGAGCCGACCGGATTCGCGTCATGATCGCACCGTCATCCTAGGGCTGCACGTTGGGGTCGCTGGTCAGGAAGAACGCATCCAGAGTGGCCGCCGCCGACGTGGTCGTTTTCTTGTAAACGGTCATGGTGTGCTTGCTCGCCTTGAGCTGAATACCGTCCTTCACCTTGTGCCACTGGAACTCGTTGTTGCGCACCGTGTTTTCGGGGAAGTCCCCAAGCACCTGACCGCCGGTCTGGAACTGGTCAATGACCACCGTGATCGTGCGCGCGCCAGCCTGGTGCTTGCCGTCGTCCAGGTCGCGGACCCACAGGCTGAACGCGCCGTCCGCCTTTGTCGTGAACTCGTACACCAGACTCTCGCCCGCCCGGGAGAGATACCAGTCGCCCGTGCCGGTCCAGCCCTTGCGCCACGAGGGGGACTTTTCCTTCGTGGAGTCCCACGTCGTCCCCTGCGGGTACAGGGTCTTGTCCACTTCATTCTCCGCCTGAATCAGAAAGTTCTCCGTGGTCTTCGGCGCCGGAGGGGGCGGTACGTCGGGCGGCGCTTGATTCGGGTCGGAGGTGAGGAAGTAGGCGTCCAGTACGGCCGCCTTGGATGTTGAGGAGCTCTTCACTACGCTCAGGGAGATGGCGGCGCCGGGCTGCGCGTTGAGCGTCACCTGGCCCACTTTATGCCACTGGTGCTGGCTGTTGCGCACGGAATTCTCCGGCGCGTTGCGCAGCTCCGCCGAGCCGCCGTTCCAGGTGAACAGCATGTCTATGGCGCCTGAGCCGACGGGGTGCTTGCCGTCATCCCAGTCGCGCACCCAGACTTGGAAGGCAGCCGGGTTCTGGATTTTGAAAGAGTACGTCAGCCGGTCGCCGCCGCGGGAGAGGTACCAGTCACCGGCGCCGGTCCAGCCCTTGCGCCAGGAGGGCTTGATCTCCTCCGTGGAGTCCCAGTTCGTTCCCGGCTTCGCGACGGACGCGGCGACCTCGTCCTCAGCCTGGATAAGGATGCTTTCCTTGCCCGCGTCCTTCGCCTTCAGGCCCGCCACCAGTTGTTGCAGCGCCTCCTGCTCACGCTGGATGGCGCTGAGCATATCCATGATTGGCTGAACGGGCGTGTCCGCTGTGGCCTTGTCCAGCGCGGCAATCGCCGCGTCAATGCGCGTGATGAGGGCGCTCATCCGTTCGCGGAGCGGCGTCAGGTCGCCCGTGGACACGGGCGCGGGGACCACGCCGCCCGGAGCCGGAACGGGGCCGCCCTGTCCGGGTGTCTGGCGCAGGCGGTTGAGCTGTTCCATTACCTGGTCGAGGCCTTGCACGCCCTGCGCGATTTGCGCTCTGGCGGTGACCAGTTGCGGTCTCGCCATTTCGCGGAGCCGGACAGCGCTCATCCGCTGCTTGTCGGCGTTGCTCGCCATGGCGGCCCACTTGTTCACGAACTCATTTATGGCGGCCTGCACACGGACGTCCGCGTCCACCGCCAGGGCGTCCGCGTTCAGGACGGCGTCAATCTTCTGCTCCATCGTCGCCCGGTCGCGCGTGATTTCGGCCAGGATCTCGTCCACCGATTTGACGGAGGGGTCGAGTTTCTTGGCGGCGTCCAGGTCGGCGCGCGCCTTTTCCAACTGCTCTTTGGCCTGGGCCATGTTGGCGTCCGCGATGCGTGCCAGCATCTCCTTGCGCTTGGTGATGGCCTGACGCTTGAAGGCCGCGCCCTGCGGCGTGTCTGTGGTCATTACCTTCTCTATGCGCGCGCCGGCGTTGATCATCAGAGTCTCGATCTCGCGGATGGGCTTGATCTCCTGCTCCACGATGGCCAGGACGCGGGCTTCAATGCGTTTGCTCAGGTCCTGGACTTTGCCCTGCACTATGACGTTGATCTGGTTTTCGATGTTCTTCTGGATAGCCTTCGGGTCGGATGTCGGGCCGATATTGGATAACGCTTGCTTTACAATAGTGTTGACCGAGTCCTGGATTTCCTGTTGCAGGCGCGTTTTCTCCTGGTCGCCGTACGCGCGGGCGTCCGCTTCCACCTTGGCCTGGACGCGCACGCCGAATTCTTGGAACTTGGCGTTCAGTTCGCGGACCATGCCTTGGAAGCGGTCCTGTACGCTGTTCCCGAAGCCCAGGAAATCGGTCAGGGCGCTCTGCGCGGCCTCCAGCGTGGCGGCGGCGCAGATGGCGTCCACTTTGGCCTTGCCCTCTGTCTTCAGCGCGGCGGTGTCCGGCACGGTGAGCTGTACGCCGATGCTGCCGACCTTCGCTTTCAACTCCGTCATGGCCTCACCTGTGACGTCCATGGAGGCGCTGAACCGTTCGAGTTGCCAGCGGGATGTGAGGCAGAACACCTCCACGAAGTCTTTGTCCGGGACAGCCTTGCGCGCTACGGCGGGGATGTCAACGCCGATGCCCTTAGGAATGGGGACGGGCGGGTGTGGGGTGGGAAGGATGGGAATGCGCGGCGTGGGGATGACCGGCGTGATCGGCGGCTGTTGCGCGCTGACCGAGGGCGCCCACCCGTCGGCGATGGGGAGCGACAGGGCGGCCACCACCAGAATGGTGAGCAGGGTCAGAAGCGAGGCACGCAATCTCATCGTTCTCCTTAGTGTCCACGCCGGGCGTGGCGCCAGGGAGGGAGGCCGATCGTGTCTGATCGCGCGGGCCTGATTTAAGGCTAGGCGGATTCCGCCGCCCTGTCAAACACCATTGCATGCGGAGCTATCACCGCGATGTCGTCCCATCCAGACGGCAGGTGCAGCTTGACAGGCCGCTTACGTTTGCTAATAATAATAGAAGTTGCAAGTGTTTGCAGCAACGTGAGGTCGCATGGATAGGCGTGATCAGGCTATCAAGGCGCTGAGGGATAAGCGGTGTCGTCTAACTCCGCAGCGCCTCATCATCCTCTCGGTGCTGGGCGAGGCGGACGGCCACCTGGACGTGCGCGAGGTGCTGGGTCGTTCTAAGAAGTCCTACCCGTACATGGACACGGCCACGGTGTATAGGACGTTGCATCTGTTCAAGGGTCTGGGCGTGGTCACGGAGGTGGCGATGGGCGACCGCCTCTGCTTTGAGCTGACCGACCCCCAGGGCAGACACCATCACATGGTGTGCCGCGCCTGCGGCGGCGCGTTCGACCTGAGTCCCAGCTATCTTGACGCATTCCGTACCGCGCTTGTCGGGGAGTTCGGCTTCACGCCGGACCTGGACAACTTCACGATTACCGGAGTGTGCGCCCGCTGCGCGCGGACGCAACGGAGAGTGGGAAGGAAGGCCACCTAGAATGTCGCGGGCCACCATTGGCGTTGTTATAGCGTTGTCCCTGGTGCTCGTCGGCTGCGCTCCGTCCGCTCAGCATGCCGCGTCGGGAGGCCCGGCGGCGGCGCGCAAGCTCAACGTCGTCACGACGGTGGCGCCGCTCACGAGCATCGCGGAGAACATCGGCGGGTCGCGCATAGCGCTGATCGGCGTCATACCGGAGGGCAACGACTCGCATACGTTCGAGCCTGCTCCGTCCGTGGCGCGCGTGATGTCCGGTGCGGACCTCATCATCGTGAACGGCCTGTCTCTGGAGGACCCCACGCTCCAGATGGCGAAGGCCAACAAGAAAGCGGACGCGGTCATTCTGATGCTGGGCGAAAGCACCATCACTCGCGCCGACTGGATATTCGACTTCAGCTTCCCGGAGTCCGAAGGACACCCCAACCCGCATCTCTGGATCAATCCGATGTACGCTCTGCGGTACGCCGAGTTAGTCGAGCAGCAGCTCGCCAAGATGGACGCGGCGAACGCGGACTACTACGCCGCGAACCTGTCCCGGTTCCGGGACAAGACCATGCGACTCGACGCGGGCATCAAGGCGGTCATTCAGACAATCCCGGCGGGCCAGCGCAAGCTGCTGACCTACCACGACTCGTGGGCCTATTTCGCCAAACGCTACGGCATGGAGGTCATCGGAGCTGTCCAGCCATCGGACTTCAAGGAGCCGTCCGCACGGGAGGTCGCCCAACTCATTGACCAGATCAAGCGGGAGAAGGTGCCCGCCGTGTTCGGGTCGGATGTGTACCCCAGCAAGGTGCTGGAGCAGATAGCGCGCGAGGGCGGCGCCACGTTCGTGGACAAGCTGCGGGACGACGAGCTGCCGGGCAAGCCAGGGGAACCCTTTCACACGTACTTCGGGTTGATGCTGGAGAACATGAATAGCATGGTCTCCGCGCTTGGTGGGAACGTTGACGCGCTCAAGGGCTTTGACCCCGCTCCCGTCTTTGAAGGGCCGAGCGGCGCGGTCTATATCCGGTAGGAGAGTCCAGTGCTTCACCCCATTCCTCACGAGCGTACCCCGCAAAGCCCTGTCGTCGAGCTGAGGTCGCTGACCGCGGGCTATGGCGGCCAGTCCGTACTGCGCGACATAAGTCTAAGCATCTTGCCGGGCGACTTCGTCGGGCTGCTCGGGCCGAGCGGCTCCGGCAAGACGACTCTCCTGCGCACTATTCTGGGGGCCGTGGACATCTACGAGGGCGACGTGCTGGTGGACGGCGTCTCCGTGCGGCGGCGCAGGCCCCGGACGGGCTACGTGCCCCAACTGGAGACGATTGACTGGAACTTCCCGGCGACGGTGGAAGAGGTGGTGATGATGGGGCGCACCGCCGACAACCCGTTGCTGCCCTGGTTCCGTCACGAGGACCGGGAGATTGCGCGGGAGATGATGGACCGGCTGGGCATTCTGGGCCTGGCGGGACGGCACATCCGGAAGCTTTCCGGCGGCCAGCAGCAGCGCGTCTTCCTCGCACGGGCGCTGGCCAGCAGCCCGCGTCTGCTGCTCCTGGACGAGCCGACCGCGGGAGTGGACATCAAGACGCGCGACGACGTCCTGCACCTGCTGCACGATCTGAATCACCAGGGCGTGACCATCCTCATGACCACGCACGAAATCAACGCCGTGGCGGCCCATCTGCCGTGGGTGGTGTGCCTGAACGGGCGCATCGTGGCGGAAGGCCCGCCCGCCGAGGTGTTCACGTCGGCGACTCTGCAGGCCACCTACGGGGCTGAGATGCACGTGACGCAGTATGAGGGGATGACAATGGTCGCCGAGACGCCGCACCACTACGGGCGGCGGGAGCGGCGGGGCGTCGGCGAGGGCGCGGACGGCGAGAGGTAGGGCGGGAGTGTTCGAGCCTTTTCACTATGAGTTCTTCGTGCGCGGGCTGGTGGCCGCCACGCTGGTGGGCGGGCTGTGCGGCCTGCTGGGCGTGTACATCGTCCTGCGCCGCATGGCGTACATAGGCCACGGGCTGTCGCACGCCGTGTTCGGCGGCGCGGTGGTGAGCTACGTCATGGCGCTGAACTTCTACATAGGCGCGAGCGTCTGGGGCTTCCTCTCGGCGGTGCTCATCACGCTGACCACGCGCAAGCAGAAGATAGGCGCGGACGCGGCCATCGGCATCGTCACCACCGCGAGCTTCGCGCTCGGCGTCGCGCTCATCAGCCGGTACAAGACCTTCACGCGCAACTTCGACGCGGCGCTCTTCGGCAACATCCTGGGAGTCACGCAGGGCGACATGGCGGCGATCATCGGCGTGACGATCGCGGTAGGCGTGGTGTTCTTCGTGGGCTACAAGTACTTCCTGTTCAACACGTTCGATTCCGAGGTGGCGCGCTTCTACGGGCTGCCCACTGGCTGGGTGGACACCCTGTTCTCGCTGGTGCTGGCGGCGACGATTGTCGTGTCCATGCAGGTGCTGGGCGTGACGCTCATCGCGGCGGCCATCGTCATCCCGCCCGTCGTTGCGCGGCTGCTCACCGACAGCTTCAGGAGCATGGTCGCGCTCTCGACGGCGCTGGGCGCGGCGTGCGGGCTGGTTGGCATCTACCTGAGCTACTACCTGGACGTGTCGTCCGGCGCGAGCGTCGTGCTCGTCGCGGCGGCGCTGTTCGTCGTGGTGCTCGCGCTGACGAGCCTGCGGCGCGGTCGGCGGCCCTCCGACGTGTCGGAGCGCCGGCCGTCCCGCGAGCACTCCGCGCCGACGGCGTAGGCTTTTTGATTGCTTGTATCGTGCCGTACAGCGGATACTCGCTGCGAGACCCTGACATCAGGACAGTGGCAGTGGGGCGCCAATCACGCGGAAGCTTTAGACGCTCCGAGAGGAACATCACTTCCTCGCCTCCGTATCGTGCCTGGGCACTGTATGGAAGCCGATACACCAAACGTCGCTGCGACTGATACAGATTGTGTCGAACCGCAGCCTCATAATCATAAGTAACTATCCAGGGCTGTTCGAGATGTACGACACGTTCGGCTAGTTGGCGATGGTCATCGATGTTGTAGTCGTTGAGATAAAGGGCTTCACCCTTCTCAATGTACGGTGGGTCAAAAAACACGAAGGTGTTCGGGCCCAATTGTGGAAGCACCCGATTTGTGAAATCAAGGGCGTCCTGTTGATAAAGTCTGATTCGGTTCTTGTACCTTCCGATCCTTTGGATGCGCTGGATAAGTTCGGCTTTGGTAAATCTAGCGTCGATTGGCCAAGCTCCAGTTTGGTGTTTGCCGCCTATCACACCACCTGAGATGATTCCAGAGCGATTGGTGCGGTTCAAGAAGAAGGTTGCGAATCCAAGTTCCATGAGGTCGGCGGACTCTCGCTTGTCATAGACAGCCCGCTGCCGATGCCACTCCTCCATAGTGACTTCCGTGTGCTCAATCCTCAGGCACAGCTCCCGTGTGTTATTGAGAACCGAGTGCCAGAACGCATACACCGGGCGGCTCAGATCGTTGATGTGGATGGTCGAGGCATACTCCTCTAGCAGTAGGGCAAGAGCCAGTGAAGCACCGCCCGCGTAAGGCTCGGCATACTGCACGTCTCGCATCTTGTTTTCTTCGAGGAGACGCATCACGAAGGCCGCCAGTCGGCGCTTACCGCCTGGGTAACGTAAAGGTGTGTAGAACGGCATGTCCCAATTCTAATACAAACCCAAGCGGCTGGCCATACCTCTGAACTACAGAGACCAGACAGCCGCGAACCACGGTTGCAGGCTATTCCAATCGGCGCGCAAGTCTGATGGGGCGGGAAACATGTACTGATTGTGAATGTAGTCGTGCATCAAGGTGATCGATGGCCCAAGGTAACTGTTCTTCTGGCAGGCTTTGTTGACCGGCTTCGCTTGCTGCTTTATAAGCTTTTTGTGGGCGACTAGGTCGCTCGTAACACCCTGCACCTTGGTCCCGAATTGGGCTTTGTCTGGCATCGTGATGCCAGCTCGGTCGATGTAACTATCTGCGCTCAGTTCGAAAAACACCCTGAACAAGACGCTGATGGCGTTTGGATAGTTTTCGAGGCTCAGTCGTCGCAGTTCGGTTTCAATCTCCTGAATCCGTGGATCGGTGACGTTAAGGACACAATCATAGGGAATCAAGTTGTCGCGCGGCTTGATTTTTCTCGCGACGGCGGGCTTCTGAGTTCCTGCTTGGGCCGTGTTAGCGTCCGCGGCCTTGGCAACAACAATGTCTTTCGGCAACCCATTGGCATAGGCGACTCGTTGCGGCTTGTAGTAGACCTGAGTAACCTTTGTGCCGTGGGACTCAATATCTTTGGCGATATGGAGCAACACCTTGGCAACTTGCTCATCGCTCCGCAGGAGGACAAGCTTCCCATCCTCAAAGCCGATGCCAACCTTAGCTTGCACTGCTGTGTCATCAAGCAGGCGTTTATACGTGGTCGTGGGGATGAGACGGCGGAATTCAGGCGTGATGTCTCCGCGCTTCTCCAAAAAGTCCAACGCCTGAATGCGTATATCCAATCGTCCGCCGCGCCGAGCGTTGAAGCGGCCTCTCTCTTCTGTACCCCAACGCAAAAGCCCTGCGCCTTCACGTTCTCCCGCATGCCGCAGCTCTATCCAGTGGTCAGCTTCGGGTCGGCCCTTGAAAACCACGCATGGAATCGAGTCTAGCGGAGCCTGCTGGTACAATTGGCTCAGTTTCCGTATGGCAGTGACCACGCTCGCAGGAACGGCATCCACAAGTAACTCGGGATTCTCCAGCGCCTTGAGCACGGTTAGTCGCCGGTTGCCATCAAGAACGATGTACCGGCCCTTGTCCTTGTCGCCCCCTGCGGGCATGACCATCGTAAGTTCACTGGGGTCAAGGCGGTTGGTGAGGATGTCCTCGGCCAGCTTTTGCAACTTTCGCCCTTGGTAGCTAGCCAGCGCACGAAGGGTCTCGCGTTGCCCTTTGTTCGGCTGCGTGAGGCGGGGATTCTCTTCATCGACAAGTAAGTCGGCGACGCGGATCGGGATTGTTTCTGGCATACTTGGCACCTCCGTGTAGAGGCTTGGAGACTGCCAGGACTATAGCATACCTAGTCTGTTAAGTATATGTGTCCCTCCGGGCCAGTGCGGCTGTGCCGCCTATCGCTTCAGAATGGTAATCGCGCAGTTGCCGCCCGCGCCGAAGACGTGGCCGAGCGCCACCTTCGCGCTCTTGACCTGTCGCGGGCCGGCGTCGCCGCGAAGCTGCAGCACAAGCTCGTGGACTTGCCGCAGGTGCGACGCTCCCACTGGCTCGCCGCAGCTCAGGATGCCGCCCGTGGTGTTCACGGGCGTCCTGCCGGTCATCTCCGTCACGCCCTCGTCCACCAGCCTGCCGCCCTCGCCGATGGGGCAGAGGCCGAGCTGCTCCGTGAACATGATCTCGGAGAAGCAGTCGGTGTCCTGCACCTCCAGCACGTCCAGGTCTGTCGGGCCGACGCCCGCGCGCTCGTATGCTTCCTTCGCGGCGATGCCCGTCAGGGGAGGGTTGTCCGTCCGCGTGCTCCAGCTATACGCCGGGCCGCGGAACCACGGGTGCATCGTCGTGCGGTGCACGGAGGAGAGGATGGTCACGGGCTTGCGGACGCCGTGTTCCTTCGCGAACTTCCTGCTGCACACCACGGCGGCGGCGGCGCCCTCGTTGGGGGCCGCGAGCATGTACACGGTGAAGGGGTCGCACACCATCTTGGCGTTCAGCACCTCCTCGATGGTGAAGGGGGTGTGGAACATGGCATTCGGGTTGTTCATGGCGTTCTTGTGGTTCTTGACGGAGACCTTGGCGAGCTGAATGGGCGTCGTGCCGTGGTCCTCCATGTGCCTGCGCGCCAGCATCGCCCAGTAGGCGGGGTTCTGCGTCAGGCCCATGTCTATCTGCCACTTGTCGAAGATCTGGCTGGGGTCCATGAAGCCCTTCGGCATCTTCTCGGTGCCGAAGGCGAGCACGCAGTCGTACATGCCGGACGCGACGGCCATGTAGGCCTGCCGGATGGCGACGCCGCCGCTGGCGCACGCCGCCTCGACGTCGGCGATGGGGATGCTGGTCATGCCCAGGTTGTAGAGGACGCGCGACCCCGTGGTGGCGGACGCGTACATGCACGCGCAATACGCCGCCTGCACGTCTTTGTACGCGATGCCTGCGTCCTTCAGCGCCTGCGTGACCGCGTCGCGCCCGAAGTCCACGGCAGTCTTGCCGTCGAAGCGGCCGAAGGGATGGATGCCGACTCCCGCGATGACGACGTCATGTGACGACATGGCCCTTCTCCTTTGCTCGTTAGACCGGGCGGAACTTGTACGCGATGACCTCGTTGCCGCTGGCGTCCGTGTAGTACGGCTCCACGACAAGCTCGACCGCCATGCCGACTCTGACCTTGTCCGGCGCGACGCCTGCCAGAGGCGCGAGCACCCGCACCTCCTCCGGCAGTTCGACGGCGGCGACGGGCGTGGGCTGGTACGGCTCCGGGCCTTTGTAGTCGCCGGGCGGATGGTAGCGCAGCACCGTGTAGCTCCACACGGTGCCGCGCCTGCTGAACGCCATGTCCTTGAGGTTGTCGCTGCCGCAGTTCTCGCAGCCGGTCCTGCGCCCGAAAAAGGTGTAGCCGCACGCGCGGCAGCGGGAACCGGCCAGCCGCACCTTGTTCAGCGGCTGGTCGAGGGAGTCGAAGAACCCCTCACGGATGGGGACGCGAGATACAGAGGGGGCGGACGATCTAACCACGAGCTTTACTCCTTGTCCCACAGTGCCTCCGGTATAGACCTGGAGCAGCTTGATATGAAGCGCCGGAAGATGGTGGTTCTCATTGCGCAAGCCACATGACTTCCAACAGGTTGCCATTGTGCACGTAGTCGCTAATCCCCGGAATAAAGCCTTTGACGTGGGAGTTCACTGGTATGAAGCTGTACGGCCAAACGATAGGAATGCCGATCAACTGCTCGCGAAGGACGTAAACCTCGGCTTCCTGAAGGACCTTCCGTCTTTCCGTTTCGGTCAGCGCGTACATCTGAGCATTGTTCAGTTCCTTTATGCGCTGATCGTTGTCATTTCCCGAGAAGTTGAGGCTCCCGTTGGGGATGTAGAATGTGCCAAGAACTGATCCCGGGTCCGGCGTGCTGTATCCCGGGGTGTAAACCATCGCCTGATGCTGTGCCTTGCCTCCTGTCTCCCAGAAAATGGCATCTTCCAGAACCTTCACTTTGGCTCTGATGCCCATCTGCTGGAGCTGTCCTGTCATGAAGATAGCGCCCGTTTGCGTGATGCGGTTTGTTCGAGATAGGACATCGAGGTCAAACCCATCGGGATATCCAGCGTCCGCAAGGAGCTTTTTTGCCTCGGCGAGGTCCTGGTCCTTCGGCTGTCTCCATCCGGGCCACGACGAGACCTCCTTGGCCGGAACGCCCCAATCGCCGAACAGGACAAGTTTTCCCACCTCGCCGTAACCTTCCGCTATGACTTTAATGGCAGCCTGCCGGTCCAGAGCAAGACTGATGGCTTTGCGCACGCGTATGTCGCTGAAGGGAGGGCGACGGATGTTCATGAAGAAAAAGGGGCTGAGAGGAGAAGGCGCTGGAAAGAACTGCATGTCCGGTACGCTGCTTTTGAGCAGGGCCACCTCCGAGGGAGTCAGCGTGCTAAACCCGCGCGCTGCCATATGCACCTGTCCCGTGCGCAGCGCGGCGAGCCGGGTCGAGGCATCGGGAATGATACGCAGCGAGATCGCGTCAAGATAGGGGTGGCCTTTGATAAAGTAGTCCGGGTTCTTAACGAGGTCTGCTCCCACGCTTGGCGTGTAGCTCTTGAACTTGAATGGCCCTGTTCCTACGACCTCCGTTTTCATATCGCCTTTTGCTTGCACCAGGCGCTTTGGGTAAATAATGGCTGAATCTAGAGCCAGGACAGGAAGGGTAGGAGCCAGGGGAAATTTCAGGCGGAGCACAACAGTACGCTCATCACGTATTTGGACGCCTTCGAACCCAGGTCCCAGGACCGGCGCGGCTTTGGTGCGAAAGCCCTTGGGAGGACTCAGCAGGCGCTCCAAATTGAATGCTGCATCATCCGCGGTGAACAAGTCCCCGTTGTGAAACTTCACGCCCTGCCGCAGGTAGAACGTGTATTCCTTGCCGTCCTGGGACATTTCCCATCTCTCCGCGAGATCAGGAATGACCTTCGAGCTTGTTTCAGTGTCGTATTGGACAAGACGGTTATAGGCGGGGGCAGTGACTGTGTGACTATCTATGCCGATCCCCTGTTGCGCGTCCAAGTCCGCAGGGTTTCCCGCCAATACAATCGCCAATGTGCCTCCGTATCGGGGCTGAGAGGCCTGGGCTGAGGGCGTGGTTGACTTGGCCGGTTGCCCTTCAGTCGCGCGGGCTTGCGGCGACGGCGCCGGACTGCCAGCAACAGGCTGCGGCGCGCTAGTCTGGCTCGCGGGTGCGGTGGGTGCGACTGGCGCGCATGCGCTGAGCACCAAAAGGGCGCATCCAGCCAGCGATACGAGCATGAGACCTTTATGGGTTACAAGTGAGCGAGAACTACGCACTTTGCACCTCCATGCGTTTGTCAGACTTGCTGCGATTGTCTACGATTATTGAGCCCTCGTCAAATGTTACGGCTCTATCCCTTGTACTTGGGGGGCAACGCCGCGGGCCCATGCTGGCGCGACGGCAGGCTGACCGTGGCGCGGCCCGGCGCGGTGATCTCGCCGCGCTGGTTCTCCGCCCATATCTCCAGGTCCACCAGCCGCATGCCCTTCTCCTCGTACTTGCGCGTCAGCTTGCCCTTGAGCCAGTTGGTGTCGCCGACGACGTTGAACCGCCGTATCTCGGCGTACAGCTTCCACAGGAAGGCGTCGTCGCCCATCCAGTTGGTGACCAGATTGGCCACCCACGCCATGCGCTGGGGGCCGTAGTCGTACGCGCCCGCCACGCCGATCTCGCTGGCGCGGCTCTGCTCCATGTGCACCAGCTCCGGCACGTCAACCCGCCCCGTAGTGGAGTCCACCATGACGGCGCCCGGGTGGCGCGCGACGTACTTGTAGAAGATGCCGTGCGCCTTCATGAAGGGGGAGCCGCCGCCCATAAGCCATGCGTACATGTCGCGTATGCTGAGCGGCCCCTTGACGATAGGCTCCATCTCCTGGCCGACCTGCACGTCCTCCCAGAAGCGCGGCGTGGCGCCCCGGGGCTTCTCCACTACGGCGGCCTTGACGATGCGGTCCATCTCCTCCGGCGTGTAGGTGGCGGGCTTGATGGCCTTGTGCTTCTCCCGCCCGTGCTCGCCCGCCGACTGCCGCTCCGCGCGCGCCGTCCAGCCGATGGCCTTGGCGGAGACCTCGCCGGGGGACGTCTTGAACGTGACCTGGGAATACTGGAAGAAGATGCGTCCCGCGTGCGTGCTCTTCTTCTCCGTGATGTCGGTCATTTTGACGACAGGCGTCACGAACTCATCAAGGAACAGAGGCCGGTAGAACTCCCAGTCGCCGCCGGAGAACCAGCCGTGAATGCCCGGCAGGCCGGCGCCGCGACCTACGAGAAAGACGCTGTAGTAGAAGCTGGGTGGTGCGATGATTCTGCCCCAGCGCGTCTTCTTCGCGTACGCCTCGTCGCGGAAGAGGGGATTGTCGTCGCCGATGCCATCGCAGAAGTGCCGGATGGTGTCACAGGATGCCTGCCTGTTGTAAAAGGGGTCCTTGGGCGTCCACTCCACGCCGATGCGCTTCCGCACATCCTGGAGCATCTGCTCGGTGATGACCGCATGCTGACCCTGCGCCATGTATGCGCTCCTTTCCCTTGGATATTGGCCCTATCATAACCATCCTGTGCGGGGGTGACAAGGTGACACCGGGGACGGGATGCATCCAGCCGCATGACGCTACCGCGCCTTCCGGTCCCTCTCCACCAGCTCCTTCTTCAGCGCCTCGATTTCGGACCGCAGCATGCTCTGCCGACGGGCCATGAAAATGGCGTAGATGAAGAACACGACCCATATGACAAGAAACGCGGCAAAGAGGTAGACCAGGGGATTCGTTGGGGCTTCGTTCATGCTAGACGCCTTTCTCGGCAGACAGGGCCTGCCGCATTTCCTGTACATCGGCGGACATGCGCCGCATGGCGAGCCGCTCCAGCAGGAGGTGGCCGAACAAGAAGCTGAGCGCCGCGAAGGCGATGAGGAACGTCATCGTCATCTCCGGCGTCAGCCCGAACTCGTCGCCGGGCTTCAGCAGCGGCTGCGGGTGCTGCGTCCGCCACCAGCGGACGGAGAAGAACACGATGGGCACGTCCACGAAACCGATGATGCCGACCACGGAGGCGAAGCGCGATACGCGCGTGTCCTCCGTGCCGTAGGCCCGCAGCATCAGGTAGCCCACGTAGATCAGCCACAGGATGAGCATGGTCGTGAGGCGCGGGTCCCACGTCCACCACACGCCCCAGATAGGGCGCGCCCAGATGGAGCCGGTCGTCAGGCTCAGGGTGGCGAAAACAACGCCCAACTCCGCGGCCGAGTGGGCCACCATGTCCCACATGCGATTGCCTTTCCAGAGGTACCCGATGCTCGCCACGAAGACGATGGCGAAGGCCACGAAGGAGAGCAGCCCGGCGGGCACGTGGAAGAAGAAGATGCGGTATACCACTCCCTGCTGGCGTTCGTTGGGCACCCACAGAAAAACCAGGGCCAGGCTGACCAGAATGCCTATGAAGGCAAGGGCCAGGAACAGACGGCTCAGAAGCGTCGTCCGGCCCAGAAGCGTGTCTTGTGTCATGGCGCGCTACTCCTCCAGCACGTACTCAAACACCAGAGAAGATACTACAACAAAGATGACGTCGAAGGCGACCAGCACCTGCAGCCACACGCTCACGTTGCTCCACGGTTCGCCCGCCATGACCCGCGCGGAGGCCTCCACGGCGCTGATGACCACGGGCACCACCACAGGCAGGAACAGCACGGGTAGCATGATCTCCCGCGACCGGGTGTTGACGGCGATGGCGGAGAACACGGTGCCGACGGACGCGAACCCAAGCGTCGCGAGGAAGATGATCGGCAGGAGCCGCGGCAGGTCCAGCGGCACGTTGAACAGCACGACGAAGACGGGCAGCAGCACAATCTCCGCGGCCAGCATGAAGATAAGGACGCCCAGCATCTTGCCGAAGTAGATGGCATCTCGCGAGACCGGCGTGATCACCAGGCCCTCCAGTGAGCCTTTTTCCCGCTCGGTGGCGAAGGCGCGGTTCAGCGCCAGAATGCCCGAAAAGGAGAAGGCCGCCCACAGCACACCCGGCGCGATGCCGGCCACCGTCGCCCGGTCCGCGCGCAGCGCGAAGCTGAAGATGACCAGCGACAGGAGGGCGAAGATGAACACCGAAAGCAGGATGTCCTTGGTCCTCAGCTCGGTCAGGACATCTTTCCACAGAATGGTCGTTACGCCCGCTAGATAGTCCTTCACACGCGCGCTCCGGCAAGCTGGGCGTATGTCCCGCGCAAGCGCTCCACGTCCAGCGCGCCTCGCGTCGCCTGATAAGCGATACGTCCGTCCACGAGGATCGCCACCCGGTCGCTCATGCGGAGGCCGCGCTCCAGATTGTGGGTGGACATGATGACCGTGCGCCGGCCGTCGTTCAGCCGGGCCAGCAGGTCTTCCAGAAGGTTGACGGCGTGCTCGTCCAGTCCCACCTCAGGCTCGTCCAGCAGCAGCACCGATGGGTTGTGCAGCACGGCGCGGGCGATGGCCAGGCGCCGCTGCATGCCGTTCGAGAGGGTGCGCACGCGGTCGTGGAGGCGCGCCTCCAGGCCCACCTGCGCGATGACGGTGCGGATGCGCTCCGGAATGTCCGGGACGCGGTACATGCGCCCGTAGAAGGTCAGGTTCTCGTGGCAGGTCAGCTCGTCGTACAGATAGTTCTGATGGGTGACAACGCCGATGCGCCGCCGCACCTCCAGCGCCTCCTGCGGAAGGGACAGCCCCGCCACGGACACGGAGCCGCCGGTGGGCCTGAGGATGGTGGCCAGTATCTTGATAAGGGTCGTCTTGCCGGACCCGTTCGGCCCGAAAATAGCGAGGGACTCCCCCTCCTGAGCGCGCAGCTCCACGCCCCGCAAAGCTCGGCGGCCGCCGAAGTCCTTGGAGAGCTTGCGGACCTCCACCGTCGGCGGGCCGCTATGGTCCACGGGGGGCCTCCGTCCGGGCCGCCGTGGCGCTCCCGGCTATCTCCAGGAGACGTGCTTTGCACGCGGCGCGACGAGGAGTGTACTCCTCGTCGGAGATGCGTCCTTCGGTGTGCTGGTCGTCCAGCGCGGCTATCTCGCGCAAGTACCGCTCGCGCTCCCCCTCTTCCTCTGGCCTCAGCGGGCGACGCCTCAACCCGTACGCGACGGCGAAGCCGAGGCCGGCCACCGCCAGGCCAATGCCCCCGATGCGGATGTACTCCTGCTCGCGCGGGACCGGCAGGCCGCTCAATGTGATATCAATGACCTCGCCGCGCACCAGGTCGAAACCAACGAGACGCTGGTACCGCTGGCCGCCAATCGTGGCCAGTGGCTCCTTCGATAATCGCCGCGACGCCAGCCCCAGGTCTTCGGAGCGAAACAGCAGTTCCACGCGCTTGACCGGGTAGAGCAGGGGTCGCCTGACGGTGTAGGTTGCATTTGTGTAGCCCACGTGGTAGGCGAACATCATCTCCTTCGTCCCCGGCGGCACTGGCTGCGTGTCGAAGATGGCTTTCCGCGTGATGAACGCCTTGTTCTTATCAAACCCCTGCATCAGGTCCGGGGCTCCGGAGTTGTTGGGCAGGACGAAGCTCAGCGTGGTCTGTTGCCGCAACTCACTGGACTCTGTGCCGATATAGGTGCGGTTCCCTGAGTTTGTGACCTCGTAGTGTTCCAGAAGGGTGAGCAGTCCGTCCGAAACTGTAACCAGGATGCCCAGGCTGCTCACCTGGAGCGCCGCCGGACTATCGGTGGTCTCGTAGACGGTCAAGTTGAGCGGAAGCGTGCCGGACTCGGCGGGGAACGTCTTGGGGTCGGTGCTGTAGGTGATGCCTTCGAACACCGCCCTGGTCTGGTAGGAGAGAGCCGGGTCGCGGGTGAGGCCCTCGAAGCGGTACCGGCCCTGGGAGTCGGCCTTCGCCTGCCGCGTCTCCTTCTCCGCGCCGTTTTGAAGGACGGAGAGGGTGACGGCCAGTCCGGCGATGCTTTTGCCGTCGGCGGTGCCGTTCGTGATCGTGCCCTCGACCGCCCCGCCTTGCGGGGGGTCGGCGGCCAGGGCCACGCCAGCAGGCGCGAGCAGGGCAACGGCCAGAGCTATAGCGAGGGCGGCGGTCCACACGCGCGGCACGGGACTCTCTAGTCCGCCGAGGGGCGGGAGCGCCGATAGCGCGCCACGCCCTCCTCTATATCGGCGTCAGCTTGCCGTGTCATGCCCGCCTCCAGATCATCCAACTCCTTCAGCACCATCGCGGCCCGGAGCGTGTACTGCTCCCGGAGCGTCGTCATGTCGTTCGAGGAGAGGGTTCCCAGCTCGTGGTCTGTCTCCAGCTCTCGAATGGCCGCGTACGCCGTGTCGCGCTGGAAGCGCAGCTCCTTGCGACGGCGCTCCGCTTCGGACTCAGTTGTCGCCTGTCCGGCCCGTGCCTCCAACAGCGGATAGCCCACGAACGCGACCACCCAGGCCAGCAGGACCAGCGCGCCCGCAGCAACGAAAGCGCTCACGACGGCGCCCCTGTCTCCCGGCCGGGCCACAGGGCCACGACGCCGCCCAGCAGGACAGTCAGTCCGCCGACCCATATCCACAGCACGAGCGGATTGACGAAGACGCGGAAGCTCGCCTTGTCCGCGTCATCCGCGTCCGCCAGCAGGACATACAGGTCCTCCAGAGGAGTGGAGCGTAGGGCCACCTCGCTGACCGGCTGGTTCCAGCGGAAGTCAATGGAGCGCTGGGCCGCCAGCGTGTCAATGGGCGTTGTTGTATTGCCGTCATAGACGGTGAGGGTCGCCGTGGTGACAAGCTTGCTTCCCGTCAGTTTGTCGGATTTCCCGTCGTAGCGCAGACGGTACGTGCCCAGGCGCATCTCGTCACCTTTGGACAGGGTGGCATCCGTCGTGAGCTGGTAGAAGGACGAGCCGACGACGCCCAGGGCCACGAGCACGATGCCCAGGTGGACGATGTACCCGCCATAGCGCGGGCGATTGGACATGATGAGCCGCGCGAAGGCCAGAGGCCAGATTTCGGCGAATGTCTGGCGGCGCAGCGCCGTGCCGCGCACCCACTCCTGCGCGATGACTCCGACCACCAGGATGCACGCGCCGACGGCGACAACGGCGACCGGCTGTCTGACGCCAAGGAGTAGCAGCGCCCCCGCGCCCAGGAGCGCGGCGCCCAGAGGGACAGCCAAGTTGCGCGCCAGGTACGAAGGCGTCGCCTTCCGCCAGCTTATCAGCGGCGCGATGCCCATCAGGCCGACAAGGCCCAGGAAGAGCGGCCCGTTCACCTGGTTGAAGAACGGCGCGCCCACCGTCACCTTGACGCCGCGCACGGCCTCGGAAACAAGCGGGAAGAGGGTCCCCCAGAACGTGGCGAAGGCCACGGCTATAAACAGCAGGTTATTCAGAAGGAATGCGGCCTCGCGGGAGAGCGCTGACTCCAGTGTGTTTTCGCTGCGGAGCATGGGCAGGCGGTACACCAGCAGCGCGGCGCTCACGCCTACCGAGCCGAGGATGAAGCCCAGGTACAGGGGAGCAAAAGCGTTCGAGGCAAAGGAGTGGACGGAGGATAGCACGCCGCTCCGGTCCAGGAACGTGCCCAGCATGGACAGGCCGAAAGCGGCGATAATGAGCACCATGTTCCAGACCTTGAGCATGCCCCGGCGCTTCTGGATGACGATGGAGTGGACGAATGCGGTGCCCACGAGCCAGGGCATGAGCGCGGAGTTCTCCACCGGGTCCCAGCCCCAGTAGCCGCCCCAGCCGAGCACCCCGTAGGCCCACGCGGAGCCGAGAAGCAGGCCCATGCCCGTGACCAGCCACGCCACGATGGCCCATTTGCGCACGCTGTCAATCCACTCGTTGCCGAGCCGTCCCGACGCCAGCGCGCCCACGGCGAACGCGAAGGGGATGGTCCAAGAGATGAATCCC
Organism: Dehalococcoidia bacterium; assembly: GCA_030648205.1. Lineage (NCBI taxonomy): Bacteria > Bacillati > Chloroflexota > Dehalococcoidia > Dehalococcoidia bacterium. The sequence goes on from JAUSIH010000109.1 coordinate 26,570, forward strand.
GTCATCTGCGCGGGCGGATGGATGACCATCCAGCGCGTTTCAAGCAAGGGGTTCAGGCCCTGGCCGTCCGGAGGGACGAAGGGGAGAAGATGGAAAGGGTTTGCCGTGAACGTCATCATGGCGATGAAGAAGAGCTCGACGACGGCGATGGTGGCGATGACGTACGGCATCAGAGCCCTGTCGCGGCGCCAATGCAGGAGCACGGCCACGGCCCCGAACAGCGAGAGTGCCCACGCCAGCCACAGGAGGGACCCTTCGTTCCCCGCCCACAGCGAGGCGAACAGGTAGCTCAGAGGAAGATCGCGGCTGCTGAAGCCGGCCACGTACTTCACCTGGAAGCTGTTGGTGACGAGCAGATACCAGAGGCTGACCGCCGCGAACGTCAATAGCAGCGTGATCGCCAGCAGGCCGTTGCGGGCGCTAACGACTAGCTCTGGCCGATTGCGGCGCGCGCCAATGATGGCCGCGGGCGCGCTATAGAGACCCAAAGCGAACGAAAGGAGGAGGGCAACGTATCCGAGGTCAGCCACGGATTCCCGCCCCTTGTATCCTATGGAGAACAGAAGACCTGACGAAACGAAGCACGCTAACGAAAAGGATACACCGCGACGACGGTCTCCGCAAGCGCAGCGGGCCAGACCGGCGCCGCTGGGCCCTTCGCGGGAGTGCGGTTCCGTGCTAAGCTAGCATAAGTGACGAAGCGTCCAGGCGTTCGGAGCGCCGCCTGCCAGGGGAGGGACCATGAAAGACATCAAGCCTCGGGTGCCGCCTGATCAATACGTGACCACCAAGTTCCCCGTCCTCACGTACGGCGCAACGCCGCGGATTGCAGCGAAGGACTGGCGGCTCGTGCTGTCGGGCCTGGTGGCCCGGCCCATTGAGCTGACCTGGGAGCAGTTCCAGGCGCTGCCCAGCATCAGGTGCGCCGCGGACTTCCATTGTGTCACCGGCTGGAGCCGGCTCAACAACGAGTGGGAGGGCGTCAGCTTCAGGGAAATCGCAGGGCTGGCGCAGCCGCGGCCTGAAGCGCGCTTCGTGGCGGTGGGCTGCTACGGAGGCTACACCACCAACATGGACTTGGTGGCCCTGATGGACGATGATGTCTTGTTGGCCTGCCGGCACGACGGACTCGACCTGCCCGCGGAGCACGGCGGGCCCGTGCGCCTGATAGTGCCCAAGCGCTATGCATGGAAGAGCGCCAAATGGGTGCATGTGCTTGAGTTCCTGACCGAGGACCGGCCTGGTTTTTGGGAGACACACGGCTACCACAACGTTGCGGACCCGTGGCGGGAAGAGCGGTATTCGGGATAACAAAAGGCCGCAGCCTCAAGGGGCTGCGGCCTGGCCGCGGGCGCTTTCAGCCTGGCGCCGCGCTGCGGCTTACGCCTTGTTATGCGTTGGCTCCGCGGGTGTGTCCACCATGTAGCCGCACTGGAGACACTCACGGTAAGACCCGTGTATATCCCGGTTCGCCGCCATGTCGCCCTTGCACCGGGGACATGCCTTGAAAAAGAGCACCGCGCTCACCTCCTGCCTCTTCCTCTGGTCCACGCCTTTGAGAGCACGCCAGAATTGATGCAGTCGAAATAATACTCTTTGACATGGTCTGTGTCAAGTGGTATCTTAATCGTAGTCGTTGGCAAACATGCCGGTGGTGGGCAGGCCCTCCAAGGGCCGCCCGGCGCAAAGCATAGGGGCGGGAAAGCCGTTCCTGGCCGGGCGATTGGATGTGCAGTATGGAAGAAGGTATCCGCGGCGTCTATATCATCAGCGTGGCCTCCCGGCTTCTCGCCATGCACCCGCAGACCCTGCGGAAATACGAGAGGCTCGGCCTGATAACTCCCAGCCGCACGCTGGGCATGCTCCGTTTGTACTCTGACCGGGACATGGAGCGGTTGCGGCTCATCAAGCACCTAGTAGAGAACGAAGATCTGAACCTGGCCGGGGTGGAGTTGAGCCTTCAGATTTGGGACCGCCTCGTCACATTGCGAGAATCGCTCGCGGAGGCCGGCAATGGCAGAGACCTGCGTCGGGCGGTTGAAGAGCACTTGGATGGTATTTTTGAGCTTCTTGAGTCATCCGACGACAGCGAAGACCGATAACTACGAAGGAGCCTTATGACTGCCAGTGACCCGGGACAGCAAGAGCAGGAGGCCGCCGCCGCGGGGAGGCAGACGCAGTCTCCGGAAGGCGCAGCGTCGCCCACGGTGGAAAGCGTGCTGCGCGACAGGGATGAGCTAAAGAACATCCTTCTGCGCACTCAGGCTGATTTTAGCAACTATCGCAAGCGCATGGAGCAGGAGAGGGAGGAGGCGCGGCGCATGGTCGCTGCGGGAATCCTCGTCGTCTTGCTCCCTGCGCTGGACGATCTGGACAGGACCATGGCCAACATGCCCCCGGCGGTGGCGCAATCTCCCTGGGGCGAAGGCCTGGGCCTGGCGCAACGGAAGTTACAGAGCGTCCTGGAGGGCGCAGGGCTGAAGCCCATCGAGGCGGGGGGCAAGGCGTTCGACCCGTGGGAGCACGAGGCCGTCATGTATGATGAGACGGGAGAGCACGCGGAGGGGAAAGTAGTCCAGGTCGTGCGAGCCGGTTACAAACTGCAGGGGCGGGTGCTTCGGCCTGCCCAGGTTGTCGTCGCCCGGAGGCCGGAAAAAGCGGAGGCGCCCGCGCCTGACACTCGTAACGAGACCAAAGGAGGCTAGCAATATTTATGGCAAAGGTTATTGGCATTGATCTCGGCACCACCCTCTCCGTCGTGGCCGTTGTAGAGGGGGGCGAGCCGAACGTTATCGAAAACGCGGAGGGGGCCCGTCTGACCCCGTCCGTCGTCGCCGTCAATCCCAAGACGGGGGAGCGGTACGTGGGCCTTCTGGCAAGGCGTCAGGCTATCACCAACCCGGAGAACACCGTTTTCTCCGTGAAGCGCCTCATGGGCCGCAAGTACGACGACCGCGAGGTGCAGGAGGCGATGAAGCGGCTGCCTTACAAAGTGGTGAAGGCCGCCAACGGCGACGCGCATGTGGTGATGGGCGACCGGGCGTACTCGCCGCCGGAGGTCTCGGCCATGGTCCTGCAGAAGCTGAAGGCGGACGCCGAAGCCAGGCTGGGGGAGAAGATTACGCAGGCGGTCATCACCGTTCCCGCGTATTTCAACGACGCCCAGCGACAGGCCACAAAGGACGCGGGCAAGATTGCCGGCCTGGAGGTCCTGCGCATCATCAACGAGCCGACCGCCTCGGCTCTGGCGTTCGGGCTGGACAAGAAAAAGAAGAAGGACATGACGGTTGCCGTCTTCGACCTGGGCGGCGGCACATTCGATGTCTCCGTCCTCACCATCGGCGAGGGCGTCTTCGAGGTCAAGTCCACATCCGGCGATACGTATCTGGGCGGCGACGACTTCGACCAGAAGATCATGGACTGGCTGGTGGACGAGTTCCGACGGGAGAGCGGCATAGACCTGCGCAAGGACCGGATGGCCCTGCAGCGCCTCAAGGAGGCGGGTGAGAAGGCCAAGATCGAGAAGTCCTCACAGGCGCAGACGGAGATAAACCTGCCCATCATCACAGCCGACGCCAGAGGGCCCAAGCACCTCGTCAAGGACCTGAGCCGCGCCAAGCTGGAGCAGCTCTGCGCCGACCTGATTGAGCGGCTGGAGCAGCCGTGCCGCCGCGCTCTGGAGGACGCCAAGCTCCAACCTCATCAGATTGACGAGGCCATCCTCGTGGGCGGCATGAGCCGGATGCCCGCCGTCCAGCGGAAGGCGGCGGAGATATTCGGCAAGGAGCCGAGCAAGTCGGTCAACCCGGACGAGGCGGTTGCCCAGGGCGCCGCCATCCAGGCGGCCGTGCTCAAAGGTGATGTAAAGGATATCCTGCTGCTGGACGTGACGCCGCTCACTCTGGGCGTGGAGACCCTGGGCGGCGTGGTGACAGCCCTCATCCCGCGCAACTCCACGGTCCCGACGTCCAAGTCCGAGACGTTTACGACGGCAGCCGACGGGCAGCCCAGCGTGGAGATCCACATCGTGCAGGGGGAACGGCCCCTGGCGCGGGAGACCAAGTCCTTGGCCCGCTTCATTCTGGACGGCATTCTGCCGGCGCCGCGGGGCGTGCCGAAGGTTGAGGTCACCTTTGACATAGACGCGAACGGCATTTTGAACGTGCGGGCGCGGGACACGGGCACGGGGCGTGAACAGAAGGTGATCGTCCAGCCCTCCTCTGGTCTTTCCAAGGACCAGATTGAGAACATGGTCAAGGAGGCCGAGACGCATGCGGATGCGGACAAGCGCCAGCGCGAGGAGGTGGAGGCCATCAACCAGGCCGACTCGCTGGCCTACAGCGCCGAGAAGCTGCTGCGCGAGCAGGGCGACAAGGTGCCCGCCCACCTGAAAGCGGACCTTGAGAAACAGGTCAGCGAGGTGAAGCAGGCCGTACAGGCCAAAGACGCCGCCAAAGCGCGGCAGGCTTCGGCGACGCTGTCCGCGACGCTGCAGCAGGTCGGACAGGCCGTGTACAGCCAGGCGCAGGGACAGGCGGGGGCCGGCCCGGCGGGCTCGGGCGGTCCGGAGAAGCCGCCGAAGGGCGGCCCTGCGGGACCTGGCGAGTCCGGGTCCGGCGCCGTGGAGGGTGAGTTCCGAGAGGTCTAGATCAATAGCGCGAAAGGTGGCGTCCGTAGTCAAACGAACCTGCGGGCGCCACTTTTTTGCGCGGAAAAGGCTGGGCAATCACCCAAGCGGTCTCCATCTATTTACCAAAAGGGTCTTAAACATCTTTTAATAAACTGGCCCGCGATAGATGTGCAAATGGCTTGACAACCATAGGCATTGGTGCTAAAACAGACTCAAACCAAGTATATATGAAACGCCTAGAAACGCCGCAGTCGGTGGCCTTGAAACATCCCGCGAGGGAGGGTTTACCCCGTACCTTTTGTGGGAAGAAGGCGCGTAGTCTGGGTGGCCTCAACGTAGCGCGCAGCAGATATGGAAGGGTGTAACTTGAAACCCCTTCCATTATTTTTTGCCTGCGAAAAGACGCTTGTTCCGCCCCACCGGGGGTTTGTTGCGGAAGCCCGCAGAAAGGGGGTGACACGAAAGATGTTTGCTAAGAAGGGCGGCGCCAAGCCCAAGAAGTAAGCGCTCGGCAACGAACGCAAAAGCGGAGGCCCCTTACACAAGGGGCCTCCGCTTTTCATGTCGGAAACGCCTCGTATGCATGGCCGACAATTCCAAGTGTTGGAGGCCGTCTGCGGTATAATGCGGGTGTAGGACTCTTAACGCAGAACTTCTCTCCACACACTACACTCAGGAGGTTATGATGGTCCCTGTTCAGAGGGTTAGCAAGGCTCAGGCGCAGCAATGGCTCGGCACTGTGCCGGGAGACAAGGTCTTCTATTGCGTCAACGGCGAGGTTTACAACAACCTGCGCGACCTGAAGTCCGCTCTGGAGCGAATGCAGGACGGCCACTTCGTCTATCATGTCAATCCGGAGAAGAACGACTTCGGCAACTGGATCAGGGATGTCATAGGCGACCAGAAGCTGGCCCAGGACATCCGTGGGTGCAAGACGCGGATTGAGGCCCTCGTCGTCGTAGATGGCCGGGTTGGCTTCCTGACCAAGCGCCTCAAATAGCCTAAGCCTGGTCCTCCCCGACGCCGCGAATGACCAGGACAGGCACTCGCGCCCGGTGGGTCACATTGTCGCTGACGCTGCCCAGGAAGATGCCCGCGATGTGGCCCATGCCACTGCTTCCGACAGCGATCAGGTCGTACTTCTCCTTCTCGGCGATGGAGCAGATGAGCTCGGCGGGGCGTCCGTGTTCCATGCGGGTCTTGGGCTGGACGCCAGCGGCGGAAAGCCGCTCCTGCGTCATCTGAAGGGCTTTCTCTCCCACTTTCTCCAACTCTTCCGGGAAGATAGCGGCGGGGGAGACCGTCATGCCGAGACCCGCCGCCGCCACCGTCGCAATGTAGCTGGTGTCCACCACGTGGATGACGGTGACTTCCGCGTCCGCTATCTTTTTGGTGAGAGCCGCGGTGTAGTCAGCGGCGTTGAGAGCGTAGACAGAGCCGTCGGTTGCCAGCAAGATTCGGAACATGGCATCTTCCTCCTGTGCTTCTTTCGTGCATCCATGGCCTGGCCGGGAAGCGTCTCAAAGGTCTATCCAACTCTTAGGAAATGACCTTGGCGTGCGTCAGCCGTTCCACATCGTCCGCGTCCATGCCGAGCATCTCCTGGAAAACGTATGTGTTGTGCTGGCCGAGCATGGGGATGGCCCGCTCGCGGCTGTCGGCGGGCGCATCCGGCAGGTGCCACTGCGGCCCGGCGGCGACCCGAGTGCCGCCCTCTCCCGTACTATAGGGGGCATAGAAGCCGCGCTCGCGCACATGTGGGTCCTCAGCGAGGTCGCGGGCGTCGAAGGTGGGAATGGCCGCGACGCCGACCTCCTGGAGCGTCGTCATCACCTGGCGTGCTGTCCGCTCCCTGGTCCACTGGGCCACGAGTGCGTCCAGCAGCGGCTCGTGGCGCTTGCGGGCGTAGGCATCGGCGAAGCGCGGGTCCTCGGCCCACTCCGTGTGTCCGGTGACGCGGCAGAAGGCCTGCCACTCCTCCTCGCCGCCGACCGCGATGCTCACCCATCGGTCGGTCCCCTGGCATGGGTAGCAGTTGTGCGGGGCCACGCTGTCATCCCTGTTGCCGCGCCGGGCGGGCGTGCGGCCCGTCATCTGGGGCTCTAGCATAGTGTGGCCCACCAGGCTGGTGATGGCGTCCACAAAGCTGACGTCAATGAACTGACCCTTCCCCGTGCGCTGGCGATGCCGCAGCGCCGCAAGGATGGGAAAGGCGCAGGCGGTGCCCACCCGAAGGTCAATGGACATGCGCATTTCCGTGGGCGGCCCGTCCTCGTAGCCGGTAAGGTGGGAGAGGCCCGCCATCGCGCTGAAGATGGGCGCGAAGCCGCCGAAGTGGCGGTAGGGTCCCTGTGCGCCGCAGGCCGAGGCGGAGGCAAGGATGATGTCCGGGCGGAGGCGTCGAAGGACACCGTAGCCCAGACCCATCTTGTCCAGCACTCCGGGCCGGTAGTTTTCGACGACGACGTCACAGAGCGGGATAATGCTTTTGGAAAGCTGAATGGCGTCTGGATTCCGCAGGTCCAGCGTCGCACTGCGCTTGTAGATGTTGAGCTGGTCCAACACCCAGGGGAGCGCCGACCGTCCGCGAAGAAGACGTATGCGCTCCAGTGTGTCGAGCTTGATCACGTCGGCGCCCAGGAACGCGAGATGCTGGGTGCAGTACGGCCCGGCGCCCATCTGCGTCAAGTCCAGGACGCGCACGCCGGTGAGCGGCAGACGCGTTGCTTCCTGGCGGCGAGTGGGCTGAAGCGTAGGGGTCATTTGCATCGTGTTCAGATGACGCCCGCGCGGCGCAGGTCGGCGAGCTCCGCGGGCGGCAGGCCAAGCTCGCGGCAGAAGATGTGGGCGTTATGCTCGCCCAGGCGCGGCGCGGGCCGCTCATAGCGGGCGGGCGTAGCCGAGAGCTTCCAAGGCGCCGAGGGGTACTTGTAAAGCCCCGCATCCGGGTGGCTGACCTCTGCGAAGTAGCCACCCGCCTGGAGCTGCGGCGACGCCAAGACGTCCGCCGGGTCGTTCACGGCGCCCGCCGGACAGCCGTGGGACTGGAGGCGCTCCATGACCTCACGCTTGGTCTGGGACATGGACCACGTTTCAAAGTTCGCCCGTAGCTCTTTGTCGTTCTCCAGCCGCCCTTTGTAATAGGCGAACCGCTTGTCGGTCGCCCATGCGGGGCTGCCCAGCGCGCGGACACAAGCGTCCCAGTGGTGGTTGAAGTTGACGTTGATCTCCACGTAGCCGTCATTGCACCGTAAGGTGCTGCCCAGGCGCTGCCCACGATCGGCGCGGGACTCCAACTTGCCTCCGTTCTGCCATCTGGTCAGGTCCAGCCCGGTTAGGGCCATCAGCACCTCTTGTCGGGAGATGTCCACGTGCTGGCCGCGTCCGCTGACAGTGCGGTCGTACAGAGCGGCGACGGTGGCGATACCCGCCGCCAGGCCGCTGTCATAGTCGCCCAGGAAAGCGCCGCCGCCGTGGACAGGCGGACGGCTCAGCCACTCGGCGCCGCCGGGGAGGAAGTAGCCCTCGCCGCTGGCGTGGAAGGTGTTCAGGGGGTAGGCCTTGAAGTTGGCGTAAGGCCCGGTCTGTCCGAATGGGGTGACGGACGTGACGATGATCTGGTCGTTGACGGCGCTGAGGGCCGTGTAGTCCAGGTCCAGGCGCCGCGCCTCGTGAGGCGACCTGTCTTCCAGCACCACGTCGGCCCGGCGGACCAGGTCGGCCAGGAGGCGGCGGCCCGTGGGCTTATCCACGTCCAGGGTCACGCCGCGCTTGTTCAGGTTTGCGTAAAGAAAGAGGCCGCTCTTCTCCGGGTGCGGTATATCGTCGGGGAACGGGCCGTAGCGGCGCGCCGTATCGCCCTTGCCTGGCCGCTCTACCTTGACCACGTCCGCGCCCATGTCAGCCAGAAGGCGGCCACAGTACGGCCCGGCCACCATTTCGCACAGCTCCAGAACACGGACGCCTTCCAGCGCCATTTCGGGCACCTGGGCCTCCTTGATTGGGCGCGGGCCGACCTCTGCGCGCGCCGCCCCCTCAGATACGCTCAGGAAAACCTCACCATCCCCGTGATGGCGGGCCGAAGATAGAGGCGGGTAATACTCGACAGCCTAGCTGGGCGCGGGCACCTTCTTCGCGGGGGCGATTATGCCCTCCACGGACTTCTCGAAGAGGTACTGCAGCTTCTTGCGGTTCAGCTCCTCGGGGTCCGTGGGCTTGGGGTACTCGACGACGGCGAACTTCATGCTGGGAACGCCCAGGAGCTTCGCCTGGCGCTCCGCGGCCTCAGCGAACGAGTGGTAGGCGATCATCACAGAGGGAATCCCCCGCTTCTCCAGGACTGCTGTGTCGTGCGTACAGCCCGACGTGCAGGAGCCTCAGCCACCTATGCCGACGATGACGGCGTCGCACTGGTTCGCCACCTGCTCCATCAGCTCCTTGGGAGACGGACGGGACAGGATGGGCTTCGGGTAGTAAACGGCCTTGGATCCCGGGTACGTCTTCTCGATGAGGCTCTGGATGCCCTTCATGAAGTAGTCCGACCCGGACAGCCCGTCGTCAATGATGCCGATGGTCTTGCCCTCAATGCGGTCAATGCGCCGGGCCAGCTCCGTCTGCTTGACGGCGCGGGCCTTTCCTTCCGGGTTCAGGACAATCAGCCTGGCCTGGGTTGTAGTCATGACTTCCTCCTCAATGTCTCCCTTGAGACAAATTGATGGCCTCTAGCGTCGGGGCTCCTTAATCTCTTTTGTGATGGCGAAGCCGCCGAGGGCGCCCCAGCCGGGACAGGCGACGCAGAACTTGCCCGCGCCGCCCGCGACGACGATGTGGAGGTCGTCCGGCTTCACCGCGATGGGGATGCGCTGCTCGTCGTAGCCGTAGTTCACCCACTTGGGGAACGTCTTCTCCACGTACGCTATCTGAATGCCGGTGCGCTTGAGATGGCCCAGTGTGATGCCGGAGTTGTACCAGATGTATTCCTTGATCGTCTTCTTGGTGTAGCCTGCCTCCGCGAGGATGGCGGCGTTCGTAGGATTGATGCCCAGGAGCGTCTCGCCCATGACGTCGTAGTAGTTGGGGCCGGTGCCGCTCAGGTGGTCCGTGATGCGGGCGAGAACCTCGTGCGCCAGCCCGAAGCAGATGATGCTGTGCGGCGGCTCCGCGCCGAACACGGTGACGCAGCTCTGCTCCGGTTTGAAGCCGCGCTCCACGTGCAGCGGCTCCCACGGGTTGTTATCTGGGTCCTCCGCGATGCAGTAGCTCCACTGGCCGGGATGAGCGAATGTGGACTTGTCCGGCTCGCCGGGGAAGCTCCCGCCGATGTTCCACTGGATGAGTTTGACCGCGCGTCCGATGGTGCCGTTGGCGCGATTCCCCGAGCCGAAGACGCGGGTGCCCCAGTTCATGCCCAGCTTCTTGGCGATAGGCCCGCTGACGATAACCAGAGGCTCGTTCATGTGGGTGGTCGTCTGGACGCCGTTCAGGTTGAATGCGGGCTCCAGCATGGCCTCCAGCGCGGCGACGACCACGGGGAAGTACTCCGGCTTGCATCCGGCCATGACGCACTGGATGGCGAGCTTCTCGATGGTGGCCTCTCCGTACTTGGGCGGGACGTCGCCGAGCGTCTCCTCGGGCTTGCGGCCAATGTAGTCAACAAACTGCTGGACGCGATCCAGTGTGGGCGGGATGACCGGCAGGCCATCGCTCCAGCCGCGCTCGAATGCGGCCTCCACCCATTCATGGTAGCCGCCTAGCTCAATGCGTTCCGAGGTCAGGGTCACGACGGGCCCCCTTTCTAGCTTTATTTATCGTCCGGAATGTAGCACCTGAGTACGAGATTGTCAATAGAGCCGAACATGCTTCCCCCTGGTGTCGCATGTGGGGTACAATGGCGCTGCCGTACGATCACTGGTCTCGTGCTGAGGGTTGATGCAGCCTGACGATGGTGGCCGCGCCGAACAGGAGGCGCTGGTCGAGGGCCTGGTCCATCTGGCGGACATGCTGGAGGTGGCCGATCCGCGTCGCGGCATGGCCGGTAGCGAAAGTGGCGGCGGCCACCTCACGCTGGCGGACTGGCGCGCCCGTTGCCGGGGTCTGCTGGAGCGGCTCTCCCGCGCCCGGCCCGCCCTCCCGCTGCCAGAGCAGCGCGCCGCGCTGGACGAGGCCCTGGGACGCATCCGACACCTGCTGGACAGCTAGACTAAGGGCGCTAGGGCTTTGTGTAGCCCTCCTGCACCGGGACCTGGTCCGCCAGGTCAAGGGGTGGTATGGATATGCTGAGGGCGATGGCCCCGTCATCGGACCGGATGCCGTGGGCCGCCCGAACGGGTACGCGCGCGGTCTGGTGCTCCTTGAGCTTCGTCACCTTGCCGCCGATGGAGACCTCCGCCGTGCCCTTCAGGATGAAATAGACCTGACTGCACTTGCTATGGTAGTGGAGGTTGACCTCCTTGTCGCCGTCCAGTCGCAGTACGCGCAGGCTGCAATCGGGCATTTCGACGTAGGAGATGACCCCGTAGGCGCCCAGGCTTGGGTTGGCCTTAGCCCTGGTTGTAGTCTTCCGGGACGTGCCTTTCGGTCGTGTCGTGCGCGCCGTCCTTGCCATGATTATTCCCTCGGTAGTATATTTGGCCGGATGACTCTGGTTACAGTATAGGCCAAGAGTGCGCGAAGGGAAAGAGGCCACGCGGACGCGCCGCGAAGCTGTTCAGGCCCGGGACGCGCCCGCCAGATCAGGCTGAAGACAGACGCGGAGAGCGCGAGAGGGCGGGAGAATGCGGCTGGAGTTCACCCAGGGCGAGAACCACAAGTGGTGGGTGCTCGGCACCGTGTCCATCGGCGTGTTCATGGCGGTGCTGGACTCCAACATCGTCAATATTGCGTTGCCCAGCGTCATGACCTCATTCCGCACGGACCTGATCACGGTGGAGTGGGTCGTCCTGGCGTACCTGCTGACCATCAGTGTCATGCTCCTCCCCATGGGCAGGTTGGCGGATATAGTGGGCCGCAAGAAAGTCTATCGGGCCGGTTTTGGGGTGTTCATCCTTGGGTCGGCGCTGTGCGGCGTCGCGCCGGGAGTGGGGTGGCTGATCGCGGCGCGGATGATACAGGCACTGGGGGCGTCCATGACCATGGCCAATGGCTTGGCTATCACGACCGCCATCTTTCCGGCCCGTCAGCGCGGCCAGGCGCTGGGCCTTAATAGCACCACGGTGGCCGTGGGCGCCACCCTTGGCCCGACGCTGGGAGGCCTGCTTGTGGACGCCCTGGGATGGCGCTCCATATTCTATCTGAACCTGCCCGTGGGTCTGATTGGGATGGCGATGGCCCACCTGGTGCTCCGCGAGGAACTGGTGACTACCACGGGTGACAAGCGGCCATCCTTCGACTGGCCTGGGGCGGTAACGTCAGCGGTGACTCTTGGAGCGTTCATTCTCACCATGTCACGGGCCGAGGTGTGGGGATGGGCGGCGCTCCCCACGCTGGCGCTTCTCTCCACCGCCATTGTGTTCTTTGTAGCGTTCATCGTGGTGGAGAGACGCAGTGCGGACGCGATGATTGACCTTGCGTTCTTCAGGAACCGCGCATTCGCGGCAGGGGTCGGCGCCTCGTTGCTGACCTTTCTAGCCATGTCGTCCAACCAGTTCCTGATGCCCTTCTTCCTGCAGACGGTGCAGGGCTATCAGGCCCGGCAGGCGGGACTGATGATCACTCCGGTGGCCGTCATGCTCGCGGTCATGGGCCCTATCAGCGGGAGGCTGTCGGACCGCTTTGGAGCACGGGCCTTCTCGTCCATTGGCCTGGGTATCGTAGGACTGGCCCTGCTGTGGCTGTCCTTTATCCCTCGGGATGCCAGCTACGTCCAGGTTTTGGTGGCCCTGGCCATGGTGGGCGCGGGCATTGGGCTGTTCCAGTCGCCGAACAATAGCTCGGTGTTGAGCACGGTGCCGCGGGCGTCCTACGGGACGACGGCCGCTTTCTTGAATCTTACCCGCAACACCGGGCAGGTGACCGGTATTGCGGTGGCGGGCACCATCGTTACGATTGTCATGGGGGGAGCGATGGAGTCGCTAGCCTCCGGAGCGCCTGCCTCCGCATCCCAGGTCCAACCCTTTCTAGACGGCATGCACGCCGCTTACCTGGCTGGCGCGGCGTTTGCGTTCGCGGGCTGCCTGGCGTCTCTGGTGCGTGGGCCGCGACTCGCTCCCGTTGAGGACGCGCCGGCGCTGGGCGGGTCACCGGTCGTCGGCAGTCGGCCTTCGCGTCCATGCTAGGGGACTTCGCGGTCTACTGGTCGAAGATACCTTTGCCGATGTTGGGCTGACCGTGTAGAATAAGGCGCGGAGGGAGAACGGCAATGCATGCGCTCCTTCACGTTGAGGTCTATTTAGACTACCTTTGACCGTGGTGCTATGTGGCGGCGGTACGCTTGCGCAGCATAGTCACGGAGTTCAGCGACAGAGCGGTGGTGCACTGGCGCGGCTTCCCGCTTTTACCGGACGAACTGCCAGGCAACCACGTCAGCCCGCGCAGTGTGCAGGGGCGCGCCCGAGCGGCGGAAGCCGAGCCTGTGTGTGGTATCACGCCCTGGTCCGGCAACGGCTATCCCACGTCCAGCCTGCCTGCGCTGGAGGCCGCCCGATGCGCGGCGCGACAGGGTCCCGAAGCGTCTGACCGGTATGACATGGCCGTTTTCAGCGGCTTTTTCTGCGAAAGCAAGGACATCCGCGACCAGAACGTCCTGATGGAGATGGCGGATACCGTGGGGCTGGACGTGCTGCGCTTCGCCCGTGACATGGGGACTGGCGAGGAACGTCAGGCGCTGCTGGAGGAGTACCACGTTGCAAAGGATGCCTACAGCAGCATGGCCCTCGCATACCGTTCGTGGTGTTAGACGGAAGCTATCCTCTGGTGGGGGCGCTTCCTGTGGATATGTACCGGCGTGCGGTCCAGCGGGCACTGAAAGAAAACTAAAGGGAGGAACACTTATGCCAGTCGTCCGTATCTCCATCATGCGACCTGTGCCGGGCCGTCGGCAGGAGGTAGAGCGGCTCCTTCAGGAGCTGGAGGCGTGGGTCTCCCAGCAGCCGGGGTATCTCTTTGGCATCCAGATGAGCAGCTTTGACCACCAGGGAGAGGTCGGTCGGATCGCGGTGTACAACAGCCGTGAGGACGCCAACCGGATGGCGACCATGGACCATACGGTGGCCATCCGCTCCCGGCTTCATGACGCTATCATGGCCGGCCACACGGAGTCCATGTTTGAGGTTACATCCGCGTCCAAGGCGCTGAATATACCGGGTGTCCCCGTCAGCCTGGCCAAAGCGAAGGCGGTCAACAAGAAGGGCTAGGGCTGGTTCGGCGGACGGGCCTCTGGCCCGCCGTACTGTTCCATCGCGTCCTGGTACTCCTGGGGCGTATTGATGTCCAGGAGCACTTCCGGCGTTTCGAAGGGGACGAGCCGCAGCTCAGCCCGGTGCCGTTGCGTCACCTCACGGAGGCCCTGCTTCGCCTCCGTTATCGCCCGCATCTCGTCCAGCAGGCTGCGCGCGAAGATGGCCGGGTGTCCGCCGCGACCCTGATATTCCGGGGCCACGATGGCGGACGGGCGCTGCTCGAACTCCTCCACCAGCCGTCGCAGAATGTCCGCGCGACGTGGCTGGTCCACCGCCAGCACCATGATGCCAGCGCATGCGGGTGACAGGCGCCGCAGCCCCGCCTTGATGGACGTCGTTCTGCCTTGGCGATAGTCGGGATTGACTACTACTGTGACCTCCGGTCCGTTCTGGACCTCGGGCAAGAGGCGGTCGGCATCGTGCCCCAGCACGACGATGATCTCACTGACGCCCGCCTGCAGAAGCTGGCGTATCTGGTACTGAAGCAGGAAGGTGCCCTTCCAGCGGAGCAAGGCCTTGGCGGCGCCCATGCGGCGGGACTCGCCGGCGGCCAGGAGCAGTGCGGCGACGGCGGCCATGTGAGGGCTAGGGCGCTGCGGATGGGACTTGCGCGCCCGCATGGCTCAGCACATCCTCGTTGGACGTCGAGCCGTGGGACGCCAGTTCGGCGGCTTTCTGGAGCAACTTCTCAGGCAGCATCATCGGCTGGCCGCTGCCTCCGTAGCGCTCCATAAGCATCTCCGCGAGGATGCTCATGGCAATCTCGCGGGGCGTGCGCGCGCCGATGTGCAGGCCCACGGGGGCATGGACATGCCGCAGCCGCTCCATCGAAATGCCCTCGCGCAGGAGGTGGCGGTAGATGAGCAGTACCTTGCGCTGGCTGCCCACCAGTCCGACGTAGCGTGCGGGGGAGAGCACCGCCGCGCGCAGGGCGTCGTCGTCGTGCTTGTGCCCGCGTGTCGCCACCACCACGTACATGCCCGGGGTGATGCGCACCTTCTGGAAGGCGCTGGCGTAATCGTCCACAACAAGGGCCACGGCGTTGGGGAAGCGCTCGCGGCTCGCGAACTGAGGCCGGTCGTCAATGATGATGAAGCGGAAGCCCAGCATCTGGCCCAGCTCGTAGAGCGCCAGGGCGATATGTCCGCCCCCGACGACAAGGACGGTGGGCGGAGACGTGAACGCCTCCACGAGCACGTGTGTGCCGTCTTGGGCTGTGACAATCTCTGATGTGCCCCGGTGCAGGTGGGCGCGCCCCGTGTCCGCGGCCATGTCGTCGAGCGTGGCGCTGCCCAGGCTGCCCGCGCGGACGCCGTTCTCGCGCACCAGCATGTACGCGCCCGGCGAGGGGCCAGAGACGGCGGTGGCCATCACGACGCTGCCACTGTCCTCGTAGGCGCCGACTATCGCGCGGGCGACGGGTAGGAACTCAGGCCGGGCGGACGTCGGGTCAATAAAGATGTCCATGGAGCCGCCGCAGACCATGCCGGACTGCGCGGCCAGGTCGTCCGAAAGGTGGAACGTGCTCAGCTCAGGGCCGCCGCCTCGCTGCATCAGGTCGCGGCATCGCGCCCAGACCTCCGCTTCCACGCATCCCCCGCCCAGGGTGCCGACGATTGTGCCGTCAGGCCGCACCAGCAGCATGGCGCCGGGCTTCTGCGGCGTGGACCCGCGCGTGCGGACCACCCGCGCCAGGACGAAGGGTCGCCCCTGCTCCAGCAGGGCCACGGCCTCCTTGAACACCGCGTGCATCTTACGTCTTCAACGTTTGCATCTTGCGCGCCGCTTCAACCACAAGGTTCGCAAGAAAGTCCAGCGGAAGCTGGGCTGTGTTGAAGACCATATGGTACAGCGAGGGGTCATTCGCGTCCACTTTGAAGTACTTGTGGAAGTAGGCGAGGCGGGCTGCTTCCGTGTCCCGCGCATGCTTCTCGGCGGTGGTGACGTCCATCTTCAGGCGTTCCATGGTCCTCTTGATCCGCTGCTCAATTGGGGCAACCGTGTCCACATGGAGGGCACCCGGCCACCCCTGAAGCGCGACTACGCCGCCGCGACCCAGGATGACGGCGTTGCCGGTGCCGGCGATATCCCGCAGTACCGCTCGATGCACCTCGATGAAGTGCTTGTCGTCCAGCTCCTGAGCCCGCGTGATGGTGGGCACTGATGCCTCTGGATAAGTGCGGGTCAGGAGAAGCTCAATGCCGGTGGGGCCGAGGAAGGGGTCGCCCGCGGCGCCCGCCGCCGCGGACTTTTCCAGGAAGTTCGTTAAGAAACGGACCACCCGGTCCCGTGCGCGGACGGGCACCGAGTGCTTCTCTTCGACGGCCTCGACAGTGGCCCCCAGGCGGTGCGCCGCCTGCTTGATGATGGCCTGATCGTAGTACTCAGCGCCCAGCGCGGTGGCCGCCATGAGGCCTATCTCTCGTCCGCCGCTGCCGATCTGCCCGTCAATAGTGATGATTGGCATCTCAGTCACCTCCGTGGGGGGGACCCACCCGCTAGTTTAAGTTGGCCGCCTTGACCGTGTGCCTCCAGGCTACGACAGGGTTGCGCGGGAAAGGTAAGTGGTCTAGGAGCGGTAGTACCTAGTGCGCCACGCGCGTCCGCTCCATTTCCTGGACCTTCCGGATGTTCTCGGCCTCAGTCGGGTCAGGGTTTGCCGTGAACCAGGCGTCCAGTATCTCCTTGGCCACCGCCTCGGAGGTGTGCCGGAGGCTCATGCAGAGGATGTTGG
Organism: Dehalococcoidia bacterium; assembly: GCA_030648205.1. Classification (NCBI taxonomy): domain Bacteria; kingdom Bacillati; phylum Chloroflexota; class Dehalococcoidia; species Dehalococcoidia bacterium. The sequence continues at coordinate 43,329 of JAUSIH010000109.1, forward strand.
CGTCGTTCCAACGCCGGGCGCCGGACGCCGTCACGGCGTCCCCGCACAGGGCGGCTCGAATGCCCGTGATCTTGTTTGCGGCGATGCTGACGCCCGTTCCCGTCCAGCAGAAGAGGACACCCTGGTCGCATTGGCCCTGGGCGACTGCCTCGCCGACGTGGCGCGCCACGTCAGGCCACTGGGGGTTCACGCCAGCGAGCGCCCCGAAGAGCAGCACCTGATGGCCGCGGCGCCGTAGCTCGGCCACGACGGCCTCGGCAAGAGGGGTGCACTCATCGCTACCAACTGCGAGCCGCATACTCCCGCCATCCAAGAGATTATGTTAATGTTAGCGGAAGGCGATAGGGCTGTCTAGCTGGCCCGCGGATGGGCCTTATCGTATTCGCCGCGGACGAAGTCGGTGGTAAGTTGAGTATAGACTTGAGTCGTCGAGATGTTGGCGTGGCCCAGAAGCTCCTGTACTTCCCGAAGGTTTGACCCACCCTGGAGCATGTGCGTCGCAAAGCTGTGACGCAGCGTGTGCGGGGTGACGTCCCCCTGAATGTTGGCAGCCTTGGCGTAGTTCTTCAGGATAAGCCAAAAGCCCTGGCGTGTCAGCCTGTCACCTCGGCGGTTGAGGAAAAGGGCCTGCTCGTTGGCGTCCTGCCTCAACAGGTCGGGCCGCGCATCTTCAACGTAGTGCTTCAGCACGTCCACCGCCTGGTCGTGGATGGGGATGATGCGCTCCTTGCGTCCTTTGCCCAGGCAGCGCACCTGCCCCTGTCCGCTTTGGGTGGCTACGTCCGGCAGGTTCAGCGAGACGAGCTCGGAGACCCGCATCCCTGAGGCGTACAGGAGTTCGAGCATGGCCTGGTCCCGTTTCGCTTCCGGGGTGTTGCGCTTGGCGGGCTGCTGCAGCAGGAGCGCGACCGCCTCAGGGGAGATGGGCTTGGGCAGTGAGCGGCCCACCTTGGGCGCACTGAGTTCTTCCGTGGGGTCAGCCTTGACGATTCCCTCCTCCAGCAGGAAGGCGAAGAACGACTTGACCGCGGCCACTTTGCGCGCGACCGTCGTCGGCGCGTAGCCCCGTTCGTTGCGCAGATGGATGATGTATTCGGACAGGGTGGCGCGGTCCACGGCCTCCCATCTCACGGCGCCGTCCGTGGAGTTCTTGTGGGCGGCCATGAAGTCGGCAAGCTGAGTCAGGTCATTCTGGTAGGCGGCTGTGGTGTTGCCGGAGAAGTCCTTTTCGACCATGAGGTGATCGAGGAATGCGTCAACGCGCTCTCTCATTGTCATAGTACATCAACCTCGCGGGCCCAAGGCCAGCTTTACAGAACGTTAGTGGTTAACTGGCCCTATTCTACCACACGATTTCTTTTCGTCCAGTAGGCCGCGGGGTACTTTTGTACTCTATTTTGTCGGTGGCCACGTCTGTTTCTTGACGCTAGCTACGCGTGGTAGTTACAATAAATGTCTGGAACCTTCGCGGCGCGCATCAAAAAAGCAGAGCGTGTCTCCAGGAATGCGCGCTGGCGAGCGGACCAGGCGGCAGAGGCAGAGGCCCGTGGACACTCAAAGCATAACCCTTCTCATAGCTTTTGGGGCGGGAGTCCTGTCCTTCCTCTCGCCGTGCAGCCTCCCGCTGGTGCCCGTGTACCTGGCGCACTTGGCGGGCGTCGGCGCCTCCGCGGACGCTGCTCAGGGCCGCCAGAAGGTGGCCTTCTTCCATTCACTGGCGTTCGTCCTTGGCTTCTCTGTTCTGTTCGTCTCGCTGGGAGCGTCCATAGGGTTGCTGGGTTCCGTGCTCTCGTCCTACATGCCGCTGCTTCGGCGGGTTGCCGGCGTACTGCTGGTGGTGCTGGGCCTTCATGTTATGGGAGTGTTCCGCATCCCTTTTCTCTACTATGACAAGCGATTCTCTTATGTGGGAAGCTCCCGGCCCAGCTATTGGCGCTCGCTTATGATCGGTGGCGCGTTCGCCGCGGGCTGGACGCCCTGCGTAGGCCCCATTCTGGCGGGCATCTTCACGCTGGCCTGGACCACCCAGACGGCGGCCCAGGGGGCGCTGCTGCTGGCCGTTTACTCCGCGGGCCTCGGTCTGCCTTTTCTGCTTGCGGGGCTGGGCGTAAGCCGGCTGATGGGGTTCTTCCGCAAGATGAACCGCTATCTGCGCCCCGTGGAGATTGTGAGCGGCGCGCTGGTGGTGGGCGTTGGCGTCCTGGTCTTCTTCAACGCGTTAGTCTTCCTGAACCAGTATTTTGATTTCTTTGGCCTGGGCAGCGGCATCTAAGGAGAAGTTCATGCGGATCCACCGAATCCACTCTCTGTTCGCGGTCATTGCGATAGCAAGTCTGCTTGTCGCGAGCTGTGTCCCCGCTGAGGGAGCAGCCGGAGAGGCAGGCTCTCTGCCGGAGGCGCCAAAGGTGGGCTTTCTAGCGCCGGACTTTTTGTTGCAGAGCCTGGACGGGCGGACCGTGCGGATGAGCGACTATCGGGGCAGCAAGCCCGTGCTGCTGAACTTCTGGGCGACCTGGTGCGGGCCGTGTCAGATTGAGATGCCGCACATGCAAAAAGCCTGGCAGACCGTGGGCGGGCGGGACAAGGTGGAGATGCTGATGGTGGACGTAGGCGAAACGCCGGAGAAGGCTAAGGGGTTTCTGTCCAGATACGGGTACACGTTTACCGCAGTGGTGGACGGTGATCAGAGCGTCAGCGGCGGCAAGTATAACGTGTTCGGCCTGCCCACCACTTTCCTCATTGACAGGAAGGGCGTCATTCGCTCCATGAAGATAGGCCCCTTTGTCTCCGAGGAGGACGTGGTGGCGCAGCTTCAGGCGATCATCAACTTCTAGCGCCCCGGACCCGCGAGGGCCACGTCCAGCACCTTCAGCTTGAGCGTCGTTTCGCCGTTCCATGTGTCCAGAAGCAGGGTGTAGGCCGCGTCCACGCAATCGCCGGAGCGCACCGAGATGTCTCCCAGACCGAAGGCGATTCCGCTCCAGATAGCGCCGTTGTGCCTGAGCGACATGCTCAGGTGTTTGCCGCCATTGCCCACGGGCCTGCATGCGGCGACCCGTGCGCCCCGAGCTACGAACGTTGGCTGAGGGTTGCCGACGCCAAACGGCGCCATGCGCTGAATGTCCACCCAGGGCGGGCCGACCAGGGCCGACGGCCCCGCCTCGGCGTCAACGTCCAGAACGGGACGCAGGTCCACGCCCGCGAGTTGCCGCGCCGCGATGTCCACCAGACGCTCTCTCAATGTCCCCAGCTTGGCGCTTTCGATGGTGAAGCCCGCTGCCTGAGCGTGGCCGCCAAACTGCACGAACAAGTCCTTGCACTCCGTGAGCGCCGCAACGATATTGAACTCGGGGATGCTGCGGCAGCTCCCACGGCTTAGTTGGTCGCCCGCCGACACCACGACCGCGGGACGCCCGTACCCGTCCACCAGGCGGCTGGCCACAAGCCCGACGATACCCGGCGGAAACTCGGCGCCCTGCACCATGAGGAGCGGCGCCAGCCCCCGTTGGGCCACCTGCTCCTCCGCGCGGGCCGCCAGCTCTTCGGTGAGGCGCTTGCGCTCGCCGTTGAGCATGTCCAGCTCCGCGGCGATCTGCCGTGCCTCGTCCGCCGAGGGCGTGACAAGCAGGCGATAGCTTGCGCTGGCGTGGTCCATGCGGCTCGCCGCGTTGATGCGCGGGGCGAGGGCGTAGCTCACGGTCTGCACATCAACGGCGCCAGGCTTGACGCCGCTTTGCGCCAGCAACGCGCGCAGGCCGGGCTTTTGCGTCTGGTTCAGTTCGGCAAGCCCGCGCGTCACCAGGTAGCGGTTCTCGCGGAGGAGTGGCGATAGGTCAGCGATAGTCCCGACCGCGACCAGGTCCAACAGGTCTTCGCGCTCCGGTTGTCCCGCCGCCTGGTAGAGCGCCTGGGCGACCTTGTAGGAGACCCCGACACTCGCCAGGTCCGACGGCGGATACCGGGAGTCGGTCCGGCGCGGGTTGACGACGGCCAAGGCGGGCGGCAGGCTCGGCGGCACGGTGTGGTGGTCGGTGATGATGACGTCCATGCCCATGCTTACCGCCTGCGCCACCTCGGCGACATTGCTGACGCCGCAGTCCGTTGTGACCACTAGACGGCAACCGGCCCGCCGCAGCGTCTCCAGCGCGGCCACGTTCAGGCCGTGGCCCTCGCTCACGCGGTCGGGGATGTAGGGCACGATGCGCCCGCCGAGGCCCTCCAGCGCCAGGGCGAGCACGGCGGCGGACGTGACGCCGTCGCAGTCGAAGTCGCCGAACACGCCGATGGCTTCGCCGGAGCGCGTCGCCTTCAGCAGGCGTGCGACCGCGAGGTCAATGTCCGGCAGGAGCGACGGGTCGGCTTGAAGCTCTGGCCCGGGCGCCAGGAAAGCATCCGCCTCGGCCCTGCCGCGCATGCCTCGATTGTGGAGCAGCCGGACGAGGACGGGCGAGAGTCCCGCCAGGGCGGCCCTCTCGTTGGGCGGGACGGGAGGCGGGACGCGCCAGCGGTACTTCATCGCGTGGCCCATGCGCTTACGTAATCCCTTGCCGCGCCTGGAATGCGCGCACAGGCACAGCGGAGTCCGGCAGCCCGGCGACGGCCTCGTAGCCCGACGCCGTCAGTCGCTCCAGCACCTGCTGGATGTGGTCCGGGCCGCGTGTCTCCACGGAGACCTGCACCTCCACCTGATCGATGGCAAGGTGGAGTCCGCGCCGGAGGTGGCTTACGTCCTGCACGTTTCCCTCCGCCACGGCGATGGCGTTCAGCAGGCGGGCAAGTTGCCCTGGCCTGTCGAGCAAGACCACGTGCAGCATGAGATAGCGCCCCGCGTGGGCCAGGCCGTGCTCCACCACTCGGTCAATGACCGTGGGGTCTATGTTGCCGCCTGAGAGGACGGCGACCGCCTTCTGACGCCCGCCTCCCGCCTTGCCCGCCAGTAGCGCGGCTAACGCCACGGCGCCTGCCCCTTCCACTACTTGCTTGCAGCGCTCCAGCAGCAGGAGAATGGCCCGGGTGATATCCTCCTCGTCCACAGTCACTACGTCGTCCACGTATTGCCGGATTAGCTCCAGGGGGAGCTGTCCGGGACGGCCCACGGCGATTCCGTCCGCGACGGTGGGCCTGGGCCTGACAGCCACCCTCCGGCCTTTGCGGAGCGACTCGACGCAGGCGGGGGCAGCGGCCGCCTGGACGCCGACCACGCGCACCCGCGGCGCCATTGCCTTCACCGCGACCGCTATGCCTGCAATGAGGCCGCCGCCACCCACGGGCACGACGATAGTCCCTACGTCGGGGGCGTCCTCCAGTATTTCCAGCCCAATCGTGCCCTGCCCGGCGATGACCTGCGCGTCGTCGAAGGGGTGCACCAGGACCAGGCGTCGTTCGTCGGCGAGCGTCTTCGCGCGGCGCTGCGCATCGTCGTAGCTGTCCCCGGCCAGCTCCATCTGCGCGCCGTAGCCGCGGGTGGCCTCCACTTTGGCGAGCGAGGCGCGCCGGGGCATGACGATGACGCAGGGTATGCCCATGCGACTGGCTGCGAGGGCGACCCCCTGGGCATGGTTCCCCGCGCTGGCCGCGATAACTCCGCGCCTGCGCTCGGCGGGCGAGAGCTGCGCGATGCGGTTGGCCGCGCCGCGGAGCTTGAAGGAGCCGGTGCGCTGAAGGTTCTCCGCCTTGAGCAGGACAGCAGCGCCCGCCATGACGCTGAGAGTCGCGGACGTGAGCAGGGGAGTGTGGTGGACCAGGCTCGATATGCGCTGGCGGGCCTGCTCAATGTCGCTGCGAGTGACCATCGTGTCGGTGTCCCGCCTCCTTCGCAATTGAGGCCACGATAGACGGCGGAGTGGCGGGTGTCAAGGGCGACGCTCAGTGTCATTCCGATGGAGTCCATCCCTGGAAGGGCGACCGAGGAATCTCTCTAGTCGTGGGCGCTGCGGCGGAGATTCCTCGCCCTTCTCCGGAAGGACTCGGAATGACAGGGGGTGTGCAGAGGGGCGAAGCCCCTCGCCGGAGGGTGTGGGAGGTGTCCTCCCACAATCTCTACTCTATTCTCCCCCTTCCCCGCGGAAGGGGGAATAAGGGGGATGGCCGTCGGACTGACGTTGCATCTCGACGGGCATGCGGCCTATCATAAGGCGTTTGCAGGAGAACCCGAGGAGATACCCTATGTGTCCTGAGACAGACATCGGAGACAAGTACTCGGCCCGCCGCTACGACGCGGCGGACGTGAGCGCCATTGACGCGGCGGTCCTGGAGCGTCTGCCCTTCGAGTACCCGGAGTCGGCCACCATGGTGAGCTACGACACGGACGAGTTCACGTCGGTCTGCCCGTGGACGGGCCTGCCGGACTTCGGCAAGCTGGTCATCACCTACGAGCCGCGAAAGTGGCTGGTGGAACTGAAGTCGCTGAAGTACTACCTGACCTCCTACCGCAACGTGGGCATTCTCCAGGAGCACGCCGTCAATCGCATCCTGAACGACCTGGTGAAGCTGCTAAGGCCGCGTTCGATGCGCGTGGAGGCGTGGTTCAACCAGCGCGGCGGGCTGGGCACGCGCGCGGCGGCTGAGCACAAGGGGCGCGCGACCGCTCGCTGACAGGCGCTCAACCGCGGACGGGGCCGCGGTTGACACGCACATACGCCTCTGCTAGCATCGGGGCGGCTTTCAGCCCTTCCCGGCATAGCCGCCCGCAAGGAGGTTTCCCGTGCCGACGAAGCCACCATCCGCCCTTAGGAAAGCCCGCGACATCCAGGTCGTCGTCAACGAGCAGCGCTGCCGCTCATGCGGCATCTGCATTGACCTCTGCCCGGAGAAGGTGTTCATCGCGGAGAAGCCCCTGCTTAAGGCCAGGGTTGTGGACCTGCCCGCCTGCACCGGCTGCCGCCTCTGCGAGTGGCTGTGCACAGACTGGGCTATCAACGTGGTGGTGAAATAGCATGACCGCGACAATAACAGCGACAGCAAAAGCGACACGCAGGCTGCTCATGGGCAACGAGGCCATCTGCGAAGGGGCCATCGCGGCGGGCGTCCGGTTCTACGCAGGCTATCCCATCACGCCCGCGACCGAGATCGCCGAGTACATGTCCCGCCGTATGCCGGAAGTCGCGGGCAAGTACGTCCAGATGGAGGATGAGGTGGGGAGCATCTACGCCATCATGGGAGCGTCCGGCGCGGGCGCTCGCGCCATGACCGCCACATCCGGCCCAGGCATCGGCCTGATGCAGGAGGGGATCGGCTCCGCGGCGGCGATGGAGATACCGCTGGTCGTCGTCGTGGTGTCGCGGCCCGGCCCGGGCGCGGGCGACGCCACCGGTTCCGGCCAGTGCGACGTGATGCAGGCGCGCTACGGCCCCAACGGCGACAACGCCGTCATCGCGCTCACGCCCTCGACGGTGGCGGAGTCGTTCTGGCTCACCGTCAAGGCGGTGAACCTGGCGGAGCGCTTCCGCACGCCCGTCATTTTGTTGACCGAGGGCCTGCTCGGCCACATGCGGGAGGTGATTGACCTGCCCGACTACAGCAAAATAGAGCGTATCGAGCGGCCCCGGCCCAGCGGCCCGCCTGAGAAGTACGAGACGTACGCCTTGCACAAGATAGACGAGATATCGCCGATGGCGGACTTCGGCTCGAAGTACCGCAGCGTGCTGCACTACGTACCCAACCACAACTACGCCGGGCGCACCGGCCAGGACGCGCTCAAGTTCACGCTGAACCACTTCCACGCCAAGATAGAGTCGCGCCGCGACGAGATCATCATGACGGAGAGCCTGCACACGGACGACGCGGAGGTGCTCTTCGTCGCGTACGGCACGCAGGCGCGCTCGGCGCACGAGGCGATGAACAGGCTGCGCGCGCGGGGCAAGAAGGCGGGAATGCTCCGGCTTATCACGCTATGGCCCTTCCCGTACGAGGAAGTGAAGCAGGCGGCGCGCGCGGCGAAGGTCGTTCTGGTGCCGGAGATGAACACCGGCCAGGTGCAAGGCGAGGTGCTCAAGGCGCTGCGCCGCCATCCCGCCGAAGTCCTGGGCGTGAACCATCTGCATAGCGACCCGATTACGCCCGAGGAGATACTGGACAAGCTGACAGGGGTGCTGTAGCCATGACGACCGTGCGGAAGACCTACAAGCCGCTCCCGATGGAGCACTACATAGAGAACTACGCCATCATGCCGGCGGTGGACGACCACTTCCGCTACTGTCCCGGCTGCGGACTGGGGCTGGCGCAGAGCGCCGTCGTCCGGGCATTCGACTACCTGAAGCTGGACCCAAGCAAGATTGTGACGGTAAGCGGCAGCGGGTGCTACGCGGTCATGGGGCAGTACATCAAAGCGCACCAGTTCCACGGGCCGCACGGCGCGGGCGCCGCGGCGGCCACGGGCATCAAGCTCGCCAACCCGGAGCTGACTGTCATCTGCCTCCAGGGCGACGGCGACGCCGTGTCCATCGGCGCGGGGCACTTCGTGCATGGGGCGCGGCGTAATATTGACATAACAGTCATCGTCTTCAACAACTTTGTGTTCGGCGAGACGGGCGGCCAGGGCGGGCCGACGACGCCCCTCGGCTCGAAGACGGAGACGTCGCCCTACGGCATGATCGAGAACTCCTTTGATATATGCCAGCTCGCCATCGGCGCGGGCGCGACGTACGTGGCGCGCAGCACGGTGTACCACGCGTGGCACCTGACCAAGTGCGTCGCCAACGCCATCGCGCACAAGGGCTTCTCGGTGGTGGAGGTGCTCCAGAACTGCCACGAGCTGTGGGGCAGGCGGAACGGCATGCCGCAGGCGAGCCAGATGCTCAACTGGTACCGCGACGACTCGATTACGGTGGCGCAGGCGAAGGAGATGTCGCCGGAGCAGGTGAAGGGCAAGTTCGTCATCGGCGAGTTCGTGCGCAGCGACAAGCCGGAGATCGGCGAGGAGTACGCGAAACTCATCGCACGCGTGCAGAAGAAGGGGTAAGCGATGAGAAAAGACATTCGGTTCAGCGGCATCGGCGGGCAGGGCGTCGTCCTTGCGAGCCATGTCCTCGCGGAGGCGGCGGGCGTCTATCAGGGGCTGCACGCCGTCCAGACGCAGTTCTACGGCTACGCCATCCGCGGCGGCCCCTCCACCGGCGATGTCATTATCGCGTCAGAGCCGGTCACGTACCCGTGGGTGCAGCGCGCGGACGTGTTCGTGGCGATGGCCCAGTCGGCGCTGGACACGGGCTGGAAGGACGTGAGGCCGGACGGGCTGGTCATCGTGGACTCGGTCTATGTGACGCAGCTACCGGCGGGCCTGAAGGCGAAGTCGTACGTCGCGCCCATCACGCTGCTCTCCGACGAGGCGGGCACGCGCAAGGCGATCAACATCGTGATGCTGGGCGTGTTCACGAAGCTCACCGGCGTCGTGACCTACGAGGCGCTGGAGAAAGCGGTGCTGGCGCGCGTGCCGAAGGGCACGGAGAAGGTGAACCTGAAGGCGCTGCAGCTTGGCTATGGCGTCGATCCCTAAGCTAGAGGTCAAGCGGACGGCGGCGAGGAAGCAAGTTGTCTGGACAATCTAACTTTGATAGTGTTACTCAAACCGCAATGCCCACCGCTGTAACTGCAGGGGTAGGCGTTCTTTACACTACGTCTGAATCTTGGCAATGCCGCGTAACGGCATCTTGCGGGCTCATGGTTGTTTAGTCTCCTTCCAAGTTTTTACAAGGAAAAGTGCTATAGCTCCTGCTAGGATGACTGCTAGCTCTGCATGTCTGTCATCGGGGACTGGAGAGTTCATGCCTTTGCCATGTGCATCGCTCAACTTGTTCCTCATAGCGCCTACACCCTCAACAATAGCGATGCA
>JAUSIH010000110.1 GCA_030648205.1 Dehalococcoidia bacterium
ATCGTGGAGGCAGTGACGAAGGACGGGAAGCGGGCGGAGTGGAGCAACTACTCCTCTACTGGCAGCGTCGCCGCCCCCGGGGTGGACGTGACCATAGACACCACCGGGGTCCGTGGGATGCCGTCCAATCTACCCGTCGGCACCCTGCAATGCAACGGGACATCCTTTGCCGCCCCCATCGTCGCCGCGCTCATGGATGAAACGCGGAAGGCAGCCCCCGGGAAGTCGGCAGGCGAGCTCTGGAAGAGCTTTGAAGATGTGACGAAGCGGCAGGTTCCCTCGGACTGGGACAAGAGCGGTCTGCGCGGGCGGCTGGTGAGCGACGTAACGGGCGCAGCGGTGTCTCCCCCTCCTCCCGCACCCGCGCCTGCGCCCGTGCCGTCGGTGGGACCCGCGCCTCCCCCCGCACCCAGGCCCGTGGACCTCACGGTGCTCCCCGTGACCTTCTCGCCCTCCTCGGCCAAAGCGGGCGACAGCATATCGGTCAGCTTCACCGTCAAGAACCAGGGAGGAACGGCATCAGGCCCCTTCTCGAACCGGATATCCCTGGCCGCCAGCATATACGGCACGACCACCTCCCTGGGGAACTTCAGCATGCCCAGTCTGGCGGCTGGCGCTTCCCAGCCCAACACTGTAAGCGTCACCGTCCCCACCGCAATGTCGCCGGGCAGCTACTGGGTGACGGTCTTCGCCGACGGCCTGCAGGCCGTCTCCGAAAGCGACGAGAACAATAACATCGGCAGCTCTGACCCGGGCAGGATCACTGTGACGGCGACGCCGAAGTATAACTACTACTCCGGTGCGGTCTTGATGAACCTGCAATACCGGTCGGTCGATGGCAGCAGATCGAAGACGGCCTCGGTGTCGGTCAACGCCACCTTCTCCAACTTCAAGGTGCAGGTCGCGGGGCCAAGTACCTACTTCACGCAAGACGCCCTAAAGTCGTCTGGCACCTACCAGTACACATGCAAGGACGACGTCTCCGGGAATGTAGCCACCACCACTGCGCAGGGCACGATTGGCTCGGTCAACCCGACTATCATCAGCCTCAGAGAAGCCCCGAAGGGGGATACCCTTCCCGTTTCCATCAACACCCGGTACAGCATGAAGGAGACCGGCGCCGACCGGAAGCTACACACAGGCGCTGGCTGGTCCCGCTACAATGACTGTGATTATCAGGTCGGCGAGGCCGATAGACAAGCGGGCTCGGCCTTCGGTGACTTGAGCAGCCCCCAGCTGACCCGGACGGGGATGTGGAACACCTCTACCAGATTCAGTCCGGCCGACGGCGGCTATTTGTTCACACACCAGCCCAAGATTTCGGGCGACACCATCAACTTCACGGGGCAGATCGCCGACCCAAAGTTCACTTACGACTACTCTGGCACGCTGTCGCTGAAGCTGGACCGCACCGAGTAACAGCTCAGGCGTCCACGTCCGGGATGCAACGGTCGCGCGCGAAGATGCAAGGGCAGTTCGTCAGCGCAAACCGCCACCGCGCAGATTGGCCGCTCTGCGCGGTGGGTCAACGGGGTCCTCAAAGGCGGGGTAGTCCGTTGTGTGGCGATTCAAATCTAAACCACTGTTGAACGTACATGCCGTTGTTCGTTCAACAGCAGTATGAGAAATCTCCACGGCGCCCACTGACGCTCGGCATGGCGCATCCGCCCTTGCCGTTGCCCGCCGCCCGCTGCTAGAATGGCGGGTACGCGAGCCTGGACTCCGAGGTGTGGGATGGTACTCAGCGACCGTGATATCAGGGCCGAGCTAGAGCGGAAACGGATAATCGTGGAGCCGCTGGGCGAGGGCTGCGTCCAGCCCGCCAGCGTGGACCTGCGCCTGGGCCACAAGCTGCGCATCTTCAAGCAGCACTCGCAGGGCTTCATTGACGTCAAGCAGGAGTCGCCGCACCTCACCGAGCTGGTCGAGGTGGACGAGGACACCCCCTTCTACCTGCATCCCGGCGAGTTCGCGCTGGGCGTGACGCTGGAAAGGATCGTCCTGCCGCCGGACATCGTCGGACGGCTGGACGGGAAAAGCTCCCTGGGCCGGCTGGGCCTCGTCGTCCACTCCACGGCGGGATTCGTGGACCCCGGCTGGGACGGCTATCTGACCCTGGAGCTGAGCAACCTGTCGCCGCTCCCCATCACGCTCTACCACCGGATGAAGGTGTCCCAGATCTCCTTCATGCGGCTGACCAGCCCCGCGGAGCTGCCGTACGGCAGCAAGCAAATCGGCTCCAAGTACCAGGGGCAGGACGAGCCTGTGCCCAGTCGCTACTACCTCAACTACCGCCCCAAGCGCTGATATCGCCGTGAACCACATGCGGCGGGCGCTCGAACTGGCCCGCCAGGCCCGCGGCGCCACCAGCCCCAATCCGCCCGTGGGCGCCGTCCTGGTCCGGGACGGCGAGGTCGTCGGCGAGGGCCACACGCAGCCGCCGGGCCAGCCCCACGCGGAGGTCATGGCGCTACGCCAGGCCAGCGCACGCGCCCGCGGCGCGACCCTGTACGTCACGCTGGAGCCGTGCTCCTTCCGTGGAAGGACGCCGCCCTGCACCCGCGCCATCATCGAGGCGGGCGTCGCGGAGGTGCGCCTCGCGACCGTTGACCCGAACCCGCGCGTCGCAGGCAAGGGCGCGGCGGAGCTGAAGGCGGCGGGACTCCGCGTCCGCACGGCGACGGGCCGTGACCGGGACGCGGCGCGCGAGTTGATGGACGCCCACGCGAAGTACATCACGACGGGCCTGCCGCTCGTCATCGCCAAGTACGCCATGAGCTTGGACGGCAAGATCGCCACCCGCGATGGCGACAGCCGGTGGGTGTCTGGCCCGCAGTCCCGCGCCCGCGCCCACGAGCTGCGCCGCGTCGCCGACGCCGTCGCCGTCGGCGTGACCACCGTCCTGCGCGACGACCCGCGCCTGACCGCGCGCAACGACCGCGACGAGCCGTACCCGCGCCAGCCCCTGCGCATCGTCCTCGACGACTACGGACGCACGCCGCTCACGGCCAAACTGCTCCACGAGCCGGGCCGGGCCATGCTGGCCGTGCGGAGCATTGACGCGCAGAAGCGGGCCGCGCTGGAGAAGCAGGGCGTGGAGGTGGTCGCGCTGCCCGCGCACGAGGGCGCGGTGAGCCTGCGGGCGCTGCTGATGCTGCTGGGCCAGCGCGAGGTGACGAGCCTGCTGGTGGAGGGCGGCGGCACGCTGCTCGGATCTTTCATGGACGCTGGGCTGATTGACCGGGTGGCGGCGTTCGTCGCGCCGGTGCTCATCGGCGGCGCGGAGGCGCCAAGCGCCGTCATGGGCGCGGGCGTGCAGCGCATGGCGGAGGCGACGCGGCTGACGCGCGTCCGCACGGAGCGCCTCGGCGACGACGTGCTGGTCACGGGCTACGTGCGCGACCCGTGGACGCAGAGGTAGGGAATGGCTAATCCAAAGCACGTGGCCCTCGTCAAGAAGGGCGCAGGGGCTATTGCCGCCTGGCGCGAGTCGGCCTCCGCCACGCAGCTAGACCTGAGGGGCGCTGACCTGTGGAGCGCTGACCTGACGGACGCTGATCTGAGGAGCGCTGACCTGACAGGCGCTCACCTGAGGGGCGCTGACCTGGGGGGCGCCTTCCTGACCGGTGCTGTCCTGAGGGACGCTGACCTGACGGACGCTGTCCTGACGCACGCGAGCATCGGTTGGACAATTCTGGCCGACGCGGACTTGGCCGAGGCAATAGGGCTCGCGGATGTCCATCACGACTACCCATCCACCGTCGGCGTGGACACGCTGGCGCGCACCCTCCGCAGCAGCGGCGGGCGGTTCACAGAGGAGCAACTCCTATTCTTCACCGGCGCGGGCGTACCAGGCACGCTGCTGAACTATCTGCCCGACCTGCTGGAGACCAACCCCATCCAGTTCTATTCCTGCGTCATCAGCTACTCCACCAAAGACGACGCGTTCGCCTCGGCGCTGCACGACGACCTGGAGAAGGCGGGTGTGAAGACGTGGAAATGGGACCTGGACGGCGTGGTGGGGCGGGGCCTGATGGAGAATGTGGGCCGGGCCATCCACAACTACGACAAGATGATCCTCGTGTGCTCGGAACACTCCCTGGCGAGCAAAGGGGTGGACGAAGAGATCGTGAAGGCGCTGCAAAAAGAGAAGCGGTTATGAGCCGCAAGGCAGCGGCGGGAACAAGAAGCGAAGGACGATGGCAAGGAGCCGCCGTTCGTGGACGTGGACGTGCTGGTGCCCATCTGGCTTGACGACAGCGTGGAACACTGGGAATCCCCCTATGCGTCTGAGGTCACAAAGAAGATGGCGGCTGACTTCCGTGGCGTAACACCTGGGAGCAAAAAATACCAGCACAAGCTCACGCAGCTAATCAATGCGCTGAACCCGAAGTCGTGGCCGCCCAGGCCACTGCGGTTGGCAAGATAAGAGGACGACGGAACGTGGATTCTTCGCTGCGTTTAGAATCGCTCCTGTTGAAGCGCAGCACCAAGAAGGATGAAAATGCGGCCGCCAACCCGTCATTCCGGACTTGATCCGGAATCCAGTCGGAAAGCCTGTGGAACCTGGATTCCGGCGTTCGCCGGAATGACGAAGAAGGGGCGATTTTCATAGGAATGACACAAGACCCCACGCTCGAAGGGGGTGCAGGGCCGCGAGGCGGCCCGCCGGGGTCATAGGGGTGTCCCCTATAATATATCACTCCCCCTCTCCATGTTGGAGAGGGGGATACAGGGGGTGAGGCGAACATGTTCACCGGCATCGTTGAAGAGATGGGCACGGTCAAGGAGGCGCGGCCAGGGCGACTGGTCATCGCGGCGAAGGTGACGCTGGAGGGCGCGCGCCTCGGCGATAGCATCGCCGTCAACGGCGCGTGCCTGACCGTCGCCGCGCTGGGCAAAGCGACGTTCGCCGTGGACGTGGTGCCCGAGACGCTGCGCCGCACCAACCTGGGCGCCGCCCGCTCCGGCGACCCCGTCAACCTGGAGCGGGCGCTGGCCTACGGCGGGCGCGTGGGAGGACACCTGCTCCAGGGCCACGTGGATGGCGCCGCACGGGTGCTCCGCGTCACGCCGGAAGGCCCCAACAGCTTCATCATGTCCATCCGAGCGCCCCGCAAGCTGACGCGCTACATCGTGGAGAAGGGGTTCATAGCCGTGGACGGGGTGAGCCTCACCGTCGTCAATTGCAGGAGCGACGCCTTTCGTGTATCCTTAGTCCCGTACACTCTGGCTCACACGACTCTGGGCCGCAGGCGGCCCGGAGATATGGTGAACCTGGAGACGGACATCCTCGCCAAATATGTCCAGAAGCTCCTGACCCCCGCGTAGGACCAGGCCTCCGCCAGGCTCCTTCTTCGGAGCCTGACCCCCGGCGGGGCCGTACCGGCAATCCAAGGAGACAACGCCCATGCCCCTGGCGACTATTGAATCAGCCATCATAGATATCCAGGCCGGCAAGTTCGTCATCATCGTGGACGACGAGGACCGGGAGAACGAGGGCGACCTCGCCTGCGCGGCGGAGAAGATCACGCCGGAGATGATCAACTTCATGGCCACGCATGCCCGCGGCCTTATCTGCGTTTCCCTGACCGGCGACCGCCTGGACTCCCTCCAGATACCGATGATGGTGCAGACCAACACCGCGCTGCACGGCACCGCCTTCGCCGCATCGGTGGACGCCAAGCGCGACGTCAGCACCGGCATCTCCGCGGCGGACCGCAGCGCCACCATCAAGGCGCTCATTGACCCCGCCACCAGGCCGGAGGACATCGTCCGGCCCGGCCACATGTTCCCCCTCCGCTATCGCGAGGGCGGCGTGCTGGTGCGCGCCGGCCAGACCGAGGCCATTGTGGACATGTGCAAGCTGGCGGACCTGCATCCGGCGGGCGTCATCTGCGAGATCATGAACCCCGACGGCACCATGGCCCGCATGCCGGAGCTGTCCGAGTTCTCCCGCAAGCACTCCGTCAAAATCATCAGCGTCAACCAGATCATCGCCTACCGCCACGGCCACGAGAAAATGGTCCAGCGGGTGGCGGAAGCGGCCCTGCCCACGGCCTGGGGCGATTTCCGCCTCTACGCTTACCGCAGCCGGTTCGACCCGGACGAGCACCTGGCCCTGGTGCTGGGCGCCATCCCTTCGGACAAGCCCGTCCTCGTGCGCGTCCACAGCCAATGCCTGACGGGGGACGTCTTCGGGAGCCTGCGCTGCGACTGCGGCCAGCAGGTCGCGCTGGCCATGGACGCCATCGAGCAGGCGGGCGCGGGAATCTTTCTGTACATGCGGCAGGAGGGACGGGGCATTGGCCTGCACAACAAGGTGCGCGCCTACGCCCTGCAGGACAAGGGCATGGACACCGTCGAGGCGAACAAGGCCCTGGGCTTTCCCGCCGACAGGCGCGACTACGGCGTCGGAATGCAGATACTGGTGGACCTGGGCGTCCGCCAGATGCGGCTTCTCACCAACAACCCCACCAAGCGCGCGGGCCTGGAGGGCTACGGGCTGCATGTGGTGGAGAGAGTCCCGCTCATCTCCAAGGCCAACGTGTACAACCAGAAGTACCTGGAGACCAAGCGAGTCAAGATGGGCCACCTGCTGCCGCCGGAGGACCTCCGGACAGGCTAATACTTAGTTATGGAAAAGCGCGGTATGAAAAGCCGCTCATGGTGAGCCTGTCGAACCACGAGCGTCTCACCCTTCGACAAGCTCAGGGCGAGCGGGCCTAGAGCGAATTTGGTGTGCACGAACCTGCGCATCCGAGTACTAGCGGAACGAGGTTAACACGATGCAAGAGCTACGCGGCAGTTTCCTGGGCCAGGGCCTTCGGTGCGGGATCGTCGTCTCCCGCTTCAACGAGATCGTCACGTCCCGCCTGCTGGACGGCGCCCGCGACGCGCTCCTGCGTCACGGAGTGCGCGACCAGGACATCGCCGTGGCCTGGACGCCCGGCGCCTTCGAGATTCCCCTCGTCGCCAAGAAGATGGCCGAGAGCGGCCGCTACAACGCCGTCATCTGCCTGG
Source organism: Dehalococcoidia bacterium (assembly GCA_030648205.1). Taxonomy (NCBI): domain Bacteria; kingdom Bacillati; phylum Chloroflexota; class Dehalococcoidia; species Dehalococcoidia bacterium. The sequence continues at coordinate 7,024 of JAUSIH010000110.1, forward strand.
GCGCGGTCATCCGCGGCGAGACCCCCCACTTCGAGTACGTGGCCGGCGAGGCGGCCAAGGGCATCGCCAGCGTGGAGCTGGCGTCGGGCATACCCGTGGTATTCGGCATCCTGACCACGGAAAACGTCGAGCAGGCGATGGACCGCGCCGGGGCCAAGGTGGGCAACAAGGGGTTTGACGCGGCGGTAAGCGCCATTGAGATGGTGAACCTGCTGCGCTCCATGTCGGCCCTGTCGCCTCGGCGGCGCCGCGGGCGGCCCGCGGGTTCCCGCAACCAGGCGGCGGCTGACCAACCCACGCCAAAGCCGGAGGCGTAGCCAGCTCCAGGTGCCGGGTTAGACCACCTTGTAGACCTTGTCCCCTCTCCGGCAGCGGTCAGGCACTTTGACGCCGATATCCGTGCCGGACTTCGCCTCCTGGACAGGCTGGTTGATCAACTGCATGGACTCCAGGAGGAACTCCAGGTCTGTCGTATGGCCTTTGATGTGGAGCCGGTCCCCCGCCTTCACATCCCGGCTCAGCCTGATGCCCGCCACCACCGGCCGCGAGAAGAAGTCCGTCACCTCGCCAACAAGCTCTTCTGGCATCGCCCTTCCTCCTT
>JAUSIH010000111.1 GCA_030648205.1 Dehalococcoidia bacterium
TCCATGGCACCATCCTACTCCTGGTGCCAGACCGTACTCAATCACCTAACCATAATGGTCTGGTGCATGTTTCTAGTTTGCCTGGCAAGTTTGAGTTGACAGTTCGCCTTCTTCACATGTCTGACCAGTTCTGAGCGTTTATCACTACTAAGTCTCTCGGTATCCGCTGTCCACGCGCGCGACGAATCAACGAATATGGCGCCTTTGTATATTGGCTTGGGGTGAAGTAAAGATGGATCGATCTTATACGCCGTCAACACGGTGCCCACCGGCATGAATCGAGCGAGTGGGTCGCCTTGCTTCAAGGACTCCTGTATGTCACAAGTCGCTTGTGCTGCTTCTGCGCAGAGTCTTAGCGCAGTTTCCTCGAGCAAGTTCAACAGATCGTGTCGTTCGTGCTGCCTGAATCTGAGTTGACCGCCATCGGGTACGTCCCATGAAAAATTGAAGAACCCTGGAAGCTTGTCAACAAGCCTTGGCTGAAGGTCTTCACTCAATCCAGAGACAGCCACTTGTGCCTTTTCTTCCGCGCTGAGAGTAAGCTGCTTGACTTCAATCGCCAGTTCACGCGACTGTGAGTCCCTGCACACCCAATCCCAATTCCCCTGCCCAAGCAGGTTTGGATATACTGCCTCCGCCTTTCCTGTGACTGCAAAGGCGACCCCGTGGGCACGGTTGTATGCCCTGAGTACGCGCTGAACAAAGTCCTGCTCGCTCAACCTTCCTACCCCATCCGGCCGAGGCGGTGGCCGCCCAGGACGTGGACGTGCAGGTGGGAGACCTCCATGCCGCTGTCCGGCCCGCTGTTGACCACGAGTCGGTAGCCCGCCCCCGCGATGCCCTCGCGCCGCGCCACCGCGTTCGCCAGCGCCATCAGGTGTCCCACAAGCGCTTCCTGCGCCGGTGTCATCTCTGCGATGGTCGGGATGTGCTCGCGGGGGATGACCAGGACGTGCGTGGGCGCCTTGGGGTTGATGTCGCGGATGGCGATGCCGCGCTCGTCCTCCAGGACACGCTCGCTCTTGATCTGGCCGCTGACGATCTTGCAGAAGAGGCAGTCGGGCATGGTGTCTGTCACCTTATCCCCCGGCCCCTTCTCCTCAAGGAGAAGAGGAGTTTAAACGAGATTCTGGGAGGACACCTCCCAGGCCCTCCGGCGGGCCGCAAGGCGGCCCTGCACCCCCTTAAATACCTGTGCGGTATCCGGCTTCAGACAGTAAGCCCCTCTCCCTGCTCAGGAGGGTGTCACCATTGCTATGGCATTGCTTCCACCAGGCCCTTGTACCGCGGGACGACCACGGCTTCGCTTGTTCTCCGCGCGGGGGAGTCCAGAAGGGGTGTTCCCCTCTGGCGGGGGTTGGGGGGACACCCCCAAACCCCTTTTCCCTTCCCCCGCTCCCTGAGGGAGCGGGGGACCGAGGGGGTGAGGGCAGCGCCCCCCTACAGCCCCATCTGCTGGGCGACGCGCTCACGGTGGAAGTCGGCGTCGCCGTAGGCCAGCTCCGCGGCCTTGGCCCGCCGGAAGTAGAGCTGCATGTCGTGCTCCTTCGTGAAGCCGATGCCGCCGTGTATCTGGTGCCCCAGCGCTGTCACCCGCCGATAGGCCTCGCTCGTCCATGCCTTGGCCATGGAGACCTCCTTGGCGCAGGGCAGCCCCTCTTGGAGGCGCCACGCGGCCTCGTACGTCACGAAGCGCGCCCCGTCCACGTCGGTCACCATGTTGGCGCAATAGTGCTGGATGGCCTGGAAGCTGCCGATGGGCCGCCCGAACTGCACCCGCTGCTTGGCGTACTCCACCGTCATCTCCAGCACGCGCTGCGCGCCGCCCACCATCTCCGCGCACTTGGCCACCGCCGCCCGCTGCAGGGTCTTCTCCACCACGGGCCAGCCCTTGTTCAGCACGCCCACCAGGCTCCGGGCGGGCACCGCGACGCCGTCGAAGACGACCTCGCACTGCTTGTCGGACGCGATGGTCTTCAGCACGGTGTGCGTGATCCCCGGCGCCTTGCCGCTCACCAGGAACAGGGAGACGCCGTTCTCCGGCTTCGCGCTCCGGCCCGTCCGCGCGACCACGATGATGTCGTCGGCCACGTGCGCGTCCGGCACGAAGAGCTTGGTACCGTCCAGGATGTAGTCCGCGCCCTTCGCCTTCGCCTTGAGATGGACGCCCTTCGCCTCCCAGGTGGCGCTCGGCTCGGTGAGGGCCAGCGTCATGATGCGCTCGCCCCGGGCGACGCGCGGCAGTATCTCCTTCTTCTGCTCCTCCGAGCCCGCCTCCAGCAGGGTGCAGGCGCCGAGCAGCACTGTGGAGAAGAACGGCCCCGGCAGGAGCGCCCGCCCCATCTCCTCCAGCAGGACGCAGAGGTCGAGGAAGCCGCCGCCGCTGCCGCCGTACTTTTCGGGCAGGGCCAGCCCCAGCCAGCCCAGTCCCGCGATCTTCTCCCACGTCTCCGGGGTGAAGCCCCTCTCGTCTTCTTCCATGGCCCGCACGTAGGACTTGGGCGCTTCCCTGTCCAGGAAGTCGCGGGCCATCTTTTTGAGCATCTCCTGCTCTTCCGTCAGGCTCAGGTCCATACGCTCATCTCCCTCAACCGGCTTTGCTCATGATGTCATCTGAGCGCAGCGAAGAATCTACCTCTGTCTTGAGCTTACCTAGACCCTTCACGGAGCCTGTCCTGAGCGAAGCCGAAGGGTTCAGGGTGACAGTGGCTCCGCAGGCGCTTTTTGTGCAAGACTGGGATACCCCCAGGCCCCCGCCGTGCTCGCTGCGCCAGACCCCGCGGGGCCTACGCGCGCGGCAGGCCCAGGCCCTTGTCCGCGATGATGTTGCGCTGCACCTCGGACGAGCCGGCGTAGAGGGTGGGCGCGACCGTGTACAGGTAGTACGACCGCAGGACACCGTCCAGCACCGCGCGCGGGGACCCCTTCTCCAGTTGCGCGTGCAGGCCCAGCACCTGCATCCCCGTGTTGGCGATCCTCTGGTTCAGCTCAGTGCCGAAGACCTTGGACACGGAGCTTTCGTACGCGGGCACCTGGCCCTTCGACTGGAGCCACGCGACGCGATAGGCCAGGGCGCGCGCCACCTGCGTCTCCACGGCCCGCTCCGCCAGCTTGTGCCGAACGATGGGGTCGGCGGTGAGCGGCCTGCCGTCGCGCAGCGTCTCCCGCGCCGCCCGCGTGATGTCGTCCAGGAGCCGACGCGCCGCGCCCACGTGCTCCACGCCGGACCGCTCGAAGCTCAGCAGCGCCATAGCGACGTACCAGCCCCGGTTTGTCTCGCCGACGACGTTCGTGCACGGCACGCGCACGTCGTCGAAGAAGACCTGGTTGAAGGCGTGGTCGCCCACCATGTTGACGAGCGGTCGCACGGACACTCCCGGCGACCGCATGTCCATCAGCAGGAAGGTGATGCCCTTGTGCTTTGGCGCGGCGGGGTCGGTGCGGGCCAGCAGGAACATCCAGTCGGCGCGATGGGCGCCGGTGGTCCACGTCTTGGAGCCGCTGACGACGTAGTCGTCGCCGTCCCGCGTGGCGCGCGTCTGCAGCGAGGCGAGGTCGGAGCCGGCGCCCGGCTCGCTGTAGCCCTGGCACCACAGTCGCTCTCCTTTTGCGATGCGCGGCAGGTGCTCCCTCTTCTGCTCCTCCGTGCCGAAGAGCATGAGGGTGGGGCCGAGCATGCGCAGGCCGAACTGGTCGCGGCCGGGCGCGCGGTGGTAGAGCATCTCCTCGCCGAAAATGGCCTGGGCGACGGGGCCCGCGCCCATGCCGCTGTACTCTCGGGGCCAGCCCATGGTGAGCCAGCCGCGCGCGGCCAGCTTCTTCCGCATCTGCTGGGCCACGGGGAAGACATCGTTGTCCCAGTCCTCCCTGCCGCCGGTCCAGCCGCGCGGCAACTCGTTCCGAAGGAAGGCGCGCAGGTCCTCCCGGAAGGTCTGCTCCTCGTTGGTGAAGCTGAATTCCATTGATGCTCTCTTTTTTCTGGCGCGGCGCGGCACGGAAACCCCGTAGTTTCCGTGCCGGGACGCCTCAAGAGGACTGGACTAGGGGATGGGCACGACCAGGCAGGTGATGGTGCGAACGATGCCGGGAACCGTGTGCACCTTCTGCGTCACCGTCTCCCCCACGGAGTTGAGGTCGGCGGCCTCGATGACCGCCACCACGTCATAGGGGCCGGTCACCGCCTCCACGGTCTTCATGCCCTTGACCTGGCGCAGGGATGTCACCACGTCGCGGGTCTTGCCCACGGCCGTCTCGATGAGGATGAAAGCGCGGGTAGCCATGACGTCCACCTCCTTGGAGTAAGGATTTCGCCGGACGGTGAGGCGCGCTTATTCTAGCCCGGCGCGTATTGGAGTGTCAACCTGGGGATACATCCCCTCTGGCGGCGCAGATACCTCACCCCCTAGCCCCCTCTCCTGTAGGAGAGGGGGAAAAACAATCTGGGGGATTCCCCCAGACCCCCGACAAAGGGGCTGTGCCCCTCTGGACTCCTCAAACCCGCTGTCCGAAGGAGGTCCGCCACCGTCATTCCGGCGCAGAGCTTGCCCCGTACCCGATACGGGGCCGGAATCCAGTGTCGCCCGTCTCGGGTGAGCTTGTGTTCCTGGGCTCCGGCTTTCGCCGGAGCGACGAGGGGACGAGCCCTTTGCGGTTTGCCATGTCCATGAGTACGTGAGAAGGGACTAGACGCGATTGCCCTGGGGGCGTCAGCCCCCCGCCTTCCGGGGCGCGAACGTCTCTATCGTCGTGCGGATCATATCGCGCGGGACGCCGTGCGCCAGCGCGATGATGGGCAGGGTGACGCCCCGGGCGCGGTACTCCTCCAGCTTTTCATGGACCTGGCCTGGCGACCCCGCCAGGCTCACGTCGTCCAGCATGACGTCGGGCAGCGCGGCGGCGGCCCCCTTCCGGTCGCCCTTCTCCCACAGCTCCTTGATGCGGGCCGCCTCCTCCACGTAGCCGTAGCGCTGCATGAGGTTGTTGTAGTAGACGCCCATGCCGCCCACGTAGTACGCGACGTGCGCCCGCGCCAGCGCCCGCGCCGTCGCCGCGTCGTCGTCGGAGACGCAGCTTATGAGGTACGGCGCCACCTCGATCTCCGCGAGGGAGCGGCCCGCCGCCTTCGCCCCCTCCTCCAGCACCTTAAGCTGCACATCGCCGCGCGTGCGGGAGAAGTACGTCGGCATCCAGCCGTCGGCCTTCTCCCCCGCCATCTTCGTGTTCAGCGGCCCCAGGCTCGCCACGTAGATGGGAATGCGGGCGCGCGGCGGCTTGAACGGCAGCCGGAAGTCCTTCAGGTGGAATATCTGTCCATCGTAGTTCACCCGCTCGCCGGAGAGGGCCAGCCGGACGATGTCAATGTACTCGCGGGTGCGCTGGATGGGCTTCTCATAGGGCACGCCGTGCCAGTTCTCAATGACCCGCTGGCCGCTGGTGCCCAGCCCCAGGAGGAAGCGTCCCCCTGATAGCTCGTCCAGCGTGGCCGCCGCCTGGGCGATGGCCCCCGGCGTGCGGGAGAAGACGTTCACGATGCCCGTGCCCAGATGCAGCCGCTTCGTGTTGCAGGCGAGCAGCGCGAGGGTGACGAAGGCGTCGCGGCCCCACGACTCCGGCACCCACAGGGCTTCGTACCCCAGCTCGTCAATGCGCCGGACGAACTCGACGGCCTCGCTGCGAGGCAGGTCCTCCGTGCGCGGCTGCGTGATGGCGATGCGTTGCAAGCTGTTCCCTCCCTGCTTGTGCTCATGGGGACGCGGGGGCCTTCGTGTATTCTACGGCTTTCCGCCCGCGGATGACACCCGCGCGCGGCGCGAGACGGGTGCGGACGCTGGCCCCGCTGAGCGTGATAGACGAGCGTCCCGTCCTCTTACCGTCATTCCGGCGTATGCCGGAATCCAGCGTACCCCGGCGCTTCCCTGGATACCGGCTTCCGCCGGTATGACATAGAGGCATCCGCGCTGTCGCCGCTGAGCGCGGAGGAGACGGACCTCGTGCTCAGCCTGTTCCGGTAGGCGCGGGCCATCCCCCTCGCTCCCCTTGACACGCCGCAGGCGCGGGGTATAGTGACGGCGTAGGGAGCGCAGCGTCGCAAGAGGGCGGGCGCTACATGGTTACGCGAAAATCACCTGTGAGGTATATCCGTGTCTGGGCATAAGCGAAAGGCGAATCCGGTGGCGCGGGAGTCGGCGAACATCGCCGCCGAACAGATCGAGAAGCTTAGGGACGCGTTCCCAGAGGCCGTCAGCGAGGGCAAGGTTGACTTCGACAAGCTCCGGGCCGTTCTTGGAGAGGCGGTAGATGAGCGACCAGAACGGTACTCCTTCACGTGGGCCGGCAAGCGCGACGCCATCCAAATGCTCCAGACGCCCAGCCGCGCGACTCTGGTGCCTGCTCCCAACGAATCAGTCAACTTTCAGGAAACGGGCAACATCTTCATTGAGGGCGAAAACCTGGAGGTGCTAAAACTCCTCTACAAGCCTTACTACGGCCGTGTGAAGATGATTTACATTGACCCCCCTTACAATACGGGCCATGACTTTATCTACCGCGATAACTACACCGACCCTCTTGACACCTACCTGAAGCTCACGGGCCAAAAGGACGGCAATGGCAACCTCTTGACCAGCAACCCCGAAACCAGTGGCCGCTACCACTCTGCGTGGCTTTCCATGATGTACCCCCGACTGTTCCTCGCGCGCCAGCTTTTACGTGAAGACGGCGTGATATTTGTAAGCATCGATGACCACGAGGTTCACAACCTGCGTTTGGTGATGAATGAGGTTTTTGGAGAGGAAAACTTCGTGTCCCAAGTCATTGTTCAGAGCAATCCCAGGGGAAGGCAATCCGATCCTTTTCTGGCAACAGTTCATGACTATGTCCTGATTTGGGCGCGCAATGCCGAAGAATGCGTTCTCGCTGGGGCTGAGCTCTCCGAGGCCCAAGCGGGTGAATTTGATTTGACCGACGCCGACGGAAAAAATATCGACTGCTGGGCCTTAGACAGCGCGGATCGGCCTCGCGTAGGGAAGATCGACCAGATATGTTCTTCCCAATCTATGTGAACCCACAATCGCTGAAGGTCTCATTGACCAAAGACGGAGACTTCCAGGTGGAGGTATGGCCCAGGAAATCCACTGGACAGAATGGCCGTTGGATGTGGGGGCACCAAAAGGCTGAAAGTGACATCTCGCTCTTGGAGGCCAGACTGGTCAAGCGCCGTGGTGAATACGACATCTTCGTCCGTGACTACCGCGAAAGGGAGGGCAAAGAAAGGACGCGCAAGTTTAAGACGATCTGGGACGCCAAAGAGTTGAACACCCAGGACGGAACGCAAGAGGTGAAGGCGCTGATCGGGAGCGACGCGATGCCCTATCCCAAGCCGGTCGCCCTTCTTAAGGACATAGTGACAATGGGGGCTGAAGATGACTCGATAGTTCTGGACTTTTTTGCGGGGTCTGGCACTACTGCCCACGCTGTCCTTGATCTTAACAAACAGGATGGAGGGGACCGCAAGTTCATCCTTGTCCAGCTTCCCGAGCCTACAGGTCGCACGGATTACCCAACTATCGCTGACATTGGCAAAGAGCGCATCCGTCGGGTTATCGCCAAGATGCAAAAGGGAAATGAAGGTAAATTGCTGACCGAGCGCGAGACGCCCTACGACTTGGGGTTCAGGGTGTTCAAGCTGGCGACCTCTAACTATCGCTCTTGGGCAGGTGTGTCCGAAAGCACGCCACAAGCCTACGGCGACCAGATAGCCCTGTACGCCGATCCCCTGGTAGAGGGATGGACAGCGGAGAACGTGCTGTACGAGGTGGCTATCAAAGAGGGCTATGGGCTGAACTGCGAGATGGAACAAGTACACGGCATCAAGGGTAACACTGTCTATCGCGTGGCTGACCCCGACAAGGGACAGTGGTTCCACATCTGCCTTGACGACGCGCTCCAACCTGCGACACTGAAGGCGTTGGACTTGACGGCGGATCGCCTGTTCATTTGCCGCGACAAGGCCTTGGACGACAAGGCTGCGGCCAATCTCGCGCTGCAATGCCGCCTCAAGACCATTTAGGGACAAGCATGGAATTCAAGTTTGACGCCAACCAAGAGTTCCAAATCAACGCTATTGCGGCGGTAACCGGCCTTTTTGAAGGCCAGCCCCGCAATGAGGCGAGCCTTACCTTTGCGTCAAGTGCAAGCTTTGCCGCGGTCGCCAACCGCTTGGATTTGGATGAGGGGGCGCTTCTAGCAAACCTGCAATCCGTACAAGAGCAGAATGGCGTGGCGCAAGACCCCGCCCTGCAATGTATAGAAGAGACCATTGAGACGGCAGCAGGGCCAAAAGCCGTGCGCTTTCCCAACTTCTCCATTGAGATGGAGACTGGCACGGGGAAAACCTATGTCTACTTGCGCACCGTCCTAGACCTTAATGGGCGGTATGGCCTGAGAAAGTTCATTGTGGTTGTGCCATCCGTCGCCATCCGAGAGGGCGTGCTCAAGACCCTTGCGATAACGGAGAAGCACCTGAAGGAACTGTATGGCAACCCGCCCTATCGCTACTACATTTATGATTCTGAGAACCTTTCCTTGGTGCGGCAGTTCGCGCTCTCCGACGGCATAGAGATCATGGTGATGACCATTGACTCTTTCAACAAGGCCTCCAATGTTATACGTCAGACCACGGACCGCCTCCAAGGGGAAACGCCCATTCACTTGGTGCAGGCGGCCCGTCCCATCCTGATCCTGGATGAACCGCAGAACATGGAAAGCGAACTGCGGGTCAAAGCCCTGGCCGCTCTTGATCCGCTCTTTGCCCTGCGCTATAGCGCGACACCCCGCAACCCCTACAACCTTGTCTATCGCCTGACGCCCTTTGAGGCATATCGGCAAGGGCTGGTCAAGCGGATTGAGGTGGTGGGTGTGGAGGAGAAAGACAACGCCAACCTCCCGTTCCTCCGGCTGGACGACATCCGAAGCGAGAAAAAGACACTCACGGCTCGGTTGGCCGTTCACAAATTGATGAAGGATAGCAGCGTCAAGGAGCAGGTGGTGGTGGTCAGGCCGGGTGATAACCTGGAGGGGAAAGCCAACCGCTCCGAATATGCCGATTTCACTGTAGACGAAATCAGTCTGGCGGGCGGCTTTGTGCGCTTCAGCAACGGTGTTGAGCTTCGCAAGGGCGAAGCACAGGGCGCTGACAAAGAGGCAATTTTTGAGGCGCAGATACGTTTCACCATTCAGGAGCACTTCCAAAAACAGCAGCGACTCAAGGAGGCAGGCATCAAGGTGCTGTCGCTGTTTTTCATTGACCGCGTAGACAACTACGCCCAAGTGGACGGCGTCATTCGTCGGTTGTTTTACAAGTGCTTCAACGAACTCCAAGAGAAGTATCCCTACTGGAAGGGCATTGACCCTGAGAAGGTGCAGGCGGCTTATTTCGCGCAACGGCGCACCAAGACGGGAGAAGTCATCTTTGAAGACAGCAAGACCGGCGAGGCGGAGAAAGACAGAGAAGCCTACAACCTGATCATGAAGGACAAAGAGCGTCTGCTTGCCTTTGAAGAGCCAACGTGCTTCATTTTCTCCCACTCTGCGTTGCGGGAAGGATGGGACAACCCGAATGTTTTCCAGATTTGCACCCTGAATCAGACGGCATCTGAGGTGAAGAAGCGCCAGGAAGTGGGACGGGGGATGCGGCTGGCGGTGAACCGCTCCGGCGACCGTGTGCATGACGAACGCGTGAACATCCTAACCGTTGTGGCAAACCAGAGTTACCAGAGCTACGTGGAACGATTGCAAACAGAAATCCAGGAAGAATATGGCGTTGACGGCGCACCGCCACCACCTCCCAACGCCCGCAAGCGGGGCGTGGCGCGGCTACGCAAAGCGTACACGCTGAAGCCTGAGTTTAAGGAACTGTGGGAGCGGATTAAGCACAAGACCCGCTATGCTGTGACCATAGACACCGAAAAGTTGCTTGCCGAGGTTGTCGAGGAACTGGACAGGGCCGAGATACGCAAACCGCACATCGCCATTACCAAAGCACAGGTACAGGTAGGGGCAGAGGGAACCTTTGAAGCCATGCAAATGAGCGGGGCCAAGAACGTGTTAGACCTCGCAGGCCGCTATCCTCTGCCGAACTTGGTTGCCATCATGGAAAACTTGATGGAGCGCACCACGCCGCCAATGCGCCTGACGCGCCGTACCCTTTTAGAGGTCTTCCGCAGAGCCAAGAATAAGCAAGCTGCGCTGGACAACCCCCATGAATTCGCCCTGGTTGCCGTAGGCATTATCAAACGCAAGCTCGCCGATCACCTGGTCAACGGCATCCAGTACGAGAAGATCAACGAATGGTATGAAATGACGCAACTCGCCGATATCCCGAGCTATGAAGAGTACCTGGTGCCAAGTCAAAGACCTGACGGGAGCGACGGTGCGTCGCTTTATGACCAGGTGGTTTGGGAGTCTGAGATCGAGAAGCAGTTTGTTGAGGATATGGAGAAGCGCGATGATGTGAAACTGTACCTCAAATTGCCGTCCTGGTTCACAGTGCCTACTCCCGTAGGTGAATACAACCCGGACTGGGCCATTGTCATGGAGGAACGAGACGAACACGGCCAGCCGACGGGGAAGTCGTTGCTCTATCTCGTCCGAGAGACCAAGGCTGAGAACTGGAAAACAGCACTTCGCCCAGATGAACTGCGAAAGATCACTTGCGGGGAGCGGCATTTCAGGGACGCGCTGAAGGTGGATTACAAGGTTGTCACTAAAGCCGCTGATCTCCCTTGAGCTAATCGTAAGTGAATCTAACCCGACTGGTTTTTCCGCCTCTACTCCCCCCGCGACCCCCTGCGCCGCAGCCGCCGGACCCGGGCCGTTCAGCGCACCGTAGCGCCCATGCGCCGGATGACGCGCTCGGCGTCGCCGACAATCCGGTCAACCAGCTCCCGCACCGTGGGGATATCGTGGGTGAGCCCGACCCCCTGCCCGCACGACACGGTGCCCGCGTCAATCTCCCCTTCGGTCAGCGCCTTGCGCCCGTGCAGTCCGCTGATCAGCGGCAGGAGCTGCTCCAGGGTAGCGCCCTTCGCCTCCATCTCCATCACCTGCTCCGCCCGCTTGTTCCGCATGACCCGCGAGGGATTCCGGATGGATGCCTGAATGAAGGCGGTGTCCGTCTCCTTCGCCTGGACCATCCACTCCTTGATGTTCGTGTGGACGAGCGACTCCCTGGTCGCCATGAACCGCGTCCCCATGAGCACGCCTTCCGCGCCCATGGCGAGGGCCATCGCCAGGCCGCGCCCGTCGCCGAAGCCGCCGCCCACGATGACGGGGATGCTGACCGCGTCCACCGTCCGCGGGCCGAGGACGACCGTGCCGATCTGCTCCATGCTGGGGTGGCCGCCGCACTCGAACCCGACGATGGACACGGCGTCCACGCCCATGCGCTGGGCCGTGACGGCGTCGCGCACGCGGGCCACCTTGTGCACGTGCTTCGCCTTCCCCTGCTTGATGCGGGCGACCTGCGCCTCGGTGATGCGCCCGGACGTCTCGATGGCGTCCACGCCTTCCTCGAGGACCACGTCGAAGAACGCGTCAATGGGCACCGGCCTCGCGGTGGGCAGGAGCGTGATATTGACACCGATGGGCTTGTCGGTGAGCGACCTCGTCTTGCGGATTTCGTCGCGGAGAGCCTCCGGCGTATCGTGCGTCAGGGCGGTCAGGAACCCGATGGCCCCGGCGTTGGCGACGGCGGCGACAAGCTCCGCGCGGGATACCCACTGCATTCCGCCGCAGATGATGGGGTGCTGGATGCCGAACAGTTGTGTCACCCTTGTCGTGAACACGGATGCGCCTCCTGCACTGATTTTTGGGAGTACTCCGCACGGCGGAGCGGTCAGCCCGCGCCGACGCTGTCCTTGCGCTCCGGAAGGGGCAGGACCGCGCCGACGAAGCCGCGCGCGCCCTGCAGGAACTCCTGCGCCATCATCGCCTTGCGCCCCTCAAGCTGCACGCGCCGCAGGCCGAGCACGCCCCGGCCGGTCGCAACGCCCACGGGCATCGCCGCGCCCTCAAGCGCGACCACCGTCCCCGGCGCGGCGCTGTCCGGCCCAGGGAGGGCCACGACCTGCAACACCTTGAGCGCCTTGCCCTGCCAGCGGGTGAACGTGCCCGGCCACGGGTCATAGGCCCGCACGCGCCGGGCCAGCTCCTCCGCGGGCAGCCGCCAGTCAAGCTCGCCTTCCTCTTTCTCGACGAGCCGGGTCACGGTCGCGAGGGCGTTGTCCTGGGGCTGCGGCGTCAGCCAGCCCTGCTTCAACTGCGCGAGCACGCCGGGCAGCATGTCGGCGCCCAGCCGCGCCAGGCGCTCGCCCAACTGGCCCGCCGTCTCCTCCGGCCCCAGGGACGTGCGGACCTGGGCCAGCATGGGGCCGGTGTCCATGCCCTCGTCCAGGAGCATGATGGTCACGCCCGTCTCCGTCTCTCCGGCCAGAATGGCCCCCGCGATGGGCGACGGCCCACGCTGGCGCGGCAGAAGGGATGGGTGGACGTTCACGCAGCCCAGCGGCGGGATGCGGAGCACATCCGGCGGCAGCAGCTTGCCGTACGCCACCACGACGATGGCCTCAGGCCGCAGGGCTGCAAGCTCCTCCGGCGCGGGTGGCTTGCGCAGCGTGGGCGGCTGGAAGACGGGCAGGCCCCTTGCAACAGCCAGCGCCTTGACGGGCGAAGGGGTGAGCTGGCGTCCGCGGCCCGCCGGCTTGTCCGGCTGGGTGTACACGCCGGCGATGTCGAAGCCCGCCTCCAGCAGCTTCCCCAGGGAGGGGACGGCGAACTCAGGCGTCCCCATGAATACAACGCGCATGGGTGCGGTCCGCCCTCTGTCGGAGGTCAAGTCCCTAGCGGATGGTGACGGACGAGGTCCCGGCGTCCAGGTCCAGGTCCAGCCGGTTCTGCGCCGAGTCGAATTTGCTGGAGATGTAGAAGCCGTCCCGCTTCTGGAATCGGTCCCCGTCGATGCTGAGGGATGCGAGGCCCAGGTTGGCCTTGATCCGCGCCTCCACGTTCTTCGGGATGTCCAGGTTGATGCTGGACGTGGCGCCCGCCTTGATGGTGATGGCGGTGCGTCCCGCCTCCTGGGGGAGGCGCACGTCGAGCTTGCTGGCTTCCACTTCCACGCGCAGGCTGCGCAGCTTCATGTCGGTCAGCGAGAGGCGTCCGCTTATGGCCCCGCCCTGAATGATCAGGTCCAGCGGGATGCGCGAGGTCAGGCCGAGCGTCCATGAGTCGTCCTTGCCGCTCGCCAGGAAAGACCGTTTGCTATCCGGCGACGCAATCTGCAGGTACCCCTTGCTGTCGGTCTCGCGGAACTCATTCGTCGGCTCCTTGCCGCCCTGACGGTAGGAGAGCTGTCCCTCCGCCAGAAGCGTGGAGTAGGAGGGCAGGCTTTCCAGCGCAAGGTCGCCGGCGGAGAAGTTCAGGCGCACCTCGCTCTCCCTCAGGGACCCCAGGCTTTTCTCAAGGCGCACCGTGCGGGAGTCCGCGGCCGTGACCGGAAGCCGCCCCTGCGACAGCGTGCTGACGGCCACCACGGCCAGGACCACCGACAGCCCTATCGCAATCCCTATCCACCAGCGGGACCCCTTGGCCAGAAGAAGGATGACGCCAATGAGCACCAGAAGAAGGGGCCAGAGACGCGTGGCGCGGGAGAGAATCTCTGTGATGTCGCCGCCGAAGAGGCCCATGTTCAGGACGAAGAATATCCCGCCGAAGACCATGAGGGCGACGGAGAGGACGAGTTGAAGAAGGCTGGGGCCGCCCTCGCGTCCGCCGTGAGAGCCTCCCGCGGAGTGTCGCCGTGCGCCCGCCATAGCCTACCTTCTTCTCCGTGGCGCGGGTTCCGCCTTTGCCGCCCGAACGCTCGCCGGGCGCGGTGGCGGGGTCCGCGCTCCCCGGGCCACCATTCGAGCCGATTATAGGCCAACTACACGCACAAAGCAAGCAGCTACACATATAGATAGGAGTAAAGTCCTAAAAAACTGGCCTCTTTTTGGAACATCCGACCCTTGACCAACCGTGGTCAAAGCCGTTATTGTTGGAACAGTTTGCCCGCCGCCACCATGCCGCGCCTCAGGCGGCAGGGGCGGACGGGACGGGGTGAAGCTCCGTCACCGAAGGCGGACCAGCTAAGGACTTATGCGTATCCCTACCCCTCGACCCGAGTATTCGTCTGTCTTTTCCGGTTTTTTTACCGGAGGTATTGTCCGGAGGATGCACCATGACCAGCAAGCCTGCCCGCGAGATCTGGGAAGCGGCGCTAGGGGAGTTGCAACTGCAAGTAACGCGTCCCAACTACGAGACCTGGCTCAGGGACACAGTCGGCGTATCCGCGGCGGATGGCCAGTTCGTCGTGGGGGTGCCCACTCCCTTCGCGGCTGAGTGGCTCTCCAAGCGCATGTCCGTAGTAATAGAGAGGACTCTCTCCCGCGTCCTGAAGTCATCTGTTCGCGTGTCCTTCCAGGTCCATCGGAACGCGGACGCCGATGGACACAGCGTCCCGGCCCCGTCCAGCGAGACGGCGGCTGACGCGCGCCCGCCTGTGCCCACGTCCGCCGCGTCGCGGCTGGGCCGCCTGAACCCCCGGCTCACGTTCGCCTCTTTTGTGGTGGGCGACTCGAACCGCGTGGCCCACGCGGCGTCGCTGAGTGTAGCCGAGCGCCCCGGCGAGGCCTACAATCCGCTGTTCATGTACTCCGGTGTCGGCCTGGGCAAGACGCACCTGCAGCACGCCATCGGGCACCATGCGCTGTCCCTTGGCCGCAAGGTGCTCTACGTGAGCAGCGAACGCTTTGTCAACGACTTCGTGACCGCCGTCAAGGAGCACGCGGACGAGGACTTCCGCCAGAAGTACCGCACGGTGGACGTGCTGCTGGTGGACGACATTCAGTTCTTCGTCGGCAAGGAGAAGACCCAGGAGGTCTTTTTCCACATCTTTAACGACCTGCACAACGCCGGTTGCCAGATCGTCGTCACCAGCGACCGCCATCCTCGGGACCTGAGCCTGCTGGAGGACCGTCTGACGTCGCGCCTGGTCTGGGGCCTCGCGGCCGAGATCTATCCGCCCGACTACGAGACGCGCCTGGCTATCCTTAAGGCCAAGGCGGAGCACATGAAGGAGGTCATCCCTCCGGACATCCTGGACCTGCTGGCGCGCCGGATGCAGCGGAACATCCGTGACCTGGAGGGCGCCCTCAATCGGGTGGTCGCCTACGTGCGCCTGTCCCGCCTGCCGCTTAACCTGGAGACGGCCAGCCAGGCCCTGGCGGACCTGACAATGGACAGGTCCCGGCCTGCGACACCAGAGGCGGTCATTCAGGCCGTCGCGGCCTACTTCGGCATGGAGGCCGAAGCCCTCCGCGGCAAGCGCCGCGACAAGCGCACCGCCGCCGCGCGGCATGTGGCCATGTACCTCCTGAAGGAGGATGTGGCCCGGTCCTTCGTGGAGGTGGGCCGGCTGCTGGGCGACCGTGACCACACCACGATCATGTACGGCTGGGAGAAAATCGCCAGCCAGATCAACACGAATCCCCGCATGCGGAGCGACGTGCTGGAGATACGCACATCTCTGGCTGAGCCCCGCCTCAAAGCCTCGGGCTAGTCCTCTGGCGCTCCCTCACCCGCCCCGTCCACTTGACCTGTGGATAACTGGCTGTTTCCTGGGGATAGCTCGTCGTCGCTGTGGATAACTGGCGTGGAGTTATGAAAAATCTCATGGACTCCCATGTTTCCCCACCGCTTATCGCTGCCCTTCACCTCACCCTCCACCCACTGTCCCTGCCTTGCGGCCCTACGTCCTCCCCATATTTCCTGCTTACTATATACTACGTCTAGAGCACCAAAATCTGTCTGAGGCTTCAAAGGTACTTATGCTTGATAGCGTTGAAATTTATGTACACGCGGGGGATGGGGGTGACGGAGCTATCAGCCTGAGGCATGAGAAGGCTGTGCCGAGGGGAGGACCGGACGGGGGCGATGGAGGAAGAGGTGGGCATGTCTTTCTGCTGGCCGACCCCGGGTTCAACACTCTGGGTGTGTTCCAGCATAAGCGTCAGTGTGAAGCGAGCGAGGGTGGACCTGGACTAGGCCGGGACATGCACGGGAAGAATGGCAAAGACCTCACGATTAGTGTGCCTGTAGGAACAGTGGTTTACAGAGTGCGGCCTGGAGGGGAGCCGGAGATGGTCGTGGACCTGGCCCAGCCTGGCCATGCTGTTCTGCTGGCGCGAGGGGGAGATGGGGGACGCGGCAACGCCCACTTCTCTACAACTAGAGACCACGTGCCGAGGATAGCGGAGGCGGGAGAACGAGGCGAAAGCGGCACGTACGTTCTCGAGCTTAAGCTATTGGCTGATGTGGGCATCATAGGCTTTCCCAATGTCGGGAAGTCGTCTCTGCTGGCGGCGGCGTCCGCGGCGCGGCCCAAGATAGCGAACTATCCGTTCACGACGCTGGAGCCGAACCTGGGCGTCGCAAACGTTGGTTGGCGGACGCTGGTCATGGCGGACATCCCCGGCCTGATTGAGGGGGCGCACGAGGGCAAGGGCCTGGGACATGACTTTCTGCGGCACATCGAGAGGACGCGCCTTCTGGTCCATATCGTGGATGGAGAGTCGCCACATCCGGCCCGCGACGTCGCGGCCGTGAACCGTGAGATGGCGCTGTTCAACAAGGATCTGGGCGAGAGGCGCCAGTTGGTCGTGGTCAACAAGATTGACCTGCCGCACGTCCGCGAGCGGATCCCGCGCCTGCGGGTCTGGCTGCGGCGCTATCAGCCCCTGTTGTTCGTGTCCGCCGCCACCCATGAGGGCGTGGCGGAGTTGATAACAGCCGCCGCGCGTTACCTGGACAGTCTTCCAAAGGCTCCTCCCGCGGCGCCTCTCGTCCGCCGCCAGGCGCTCATTCCGCCACGCACGCGCGAAGTCCCGCAGGTGGTGCAACAGGACGGCGCCTTCATCGTGTGGCACTCCAGGGCGGAGCGGCTCGCCGCGCGCTCGGACACGCATCACCCGCAGGTGCTGGGGCAGCTCTGGGAGCAGTTCCGGCGCATGGGCGTGGTCAAGGCCCTGGAGAGAGCAGGCGCGACGCCGGGCGCGGCCGTCCGGCTGGGCGAGGTCACGCTGCGATGGTGGCTGTAACATGAAGGTCGGCGTGCTGGGCGGCACCTTCGACCCGGTGCACATCGGCCACCTCATCATCGCGGAGGAGGCGCGGGTGCGTCTGGGCCTGGCCAGGGTGCTCTTCGTACCAGCCGGCCGGCCCTGGCTGAAGCCCGCCCGCCGCGTGTCGGCCGCCCGCCACCGTCTGGCGATGGTCCGCCTCGCCATCGCCTCGAACCCCTTCTTCGAGCTCTCGACCGTGGATGTGGACAGGCCCGGCCCTTCCTACACGGTCGACACGCTCGCCGACCTGCGCATCCAGGCGGGGCCACGGGGGACGCTGTACTTCATCATGGGCTACGACGCGCTCCTCGATCTGCCGCGCTGGCATGACCCGGCCCGCCTGGTGCGGATGTGCCGCCTGGTAGTCGTCCGCCGACCGGAATACGGCGACCACGACCTTGCGTTTCTGGACAGAGAGGTGGCGCCGGGGGCGTCACGCAGGGTAACCCTGCTCGACAGGCCGCTCGTCGGCGTCAGCGCGTCGGAGTTGCGCCGGCGGGTCGCGCGCGGCCAGAGCATTCGCTACTGGGCGCCGGACGGCGTGGAGGAGTACATCCGCGAGCACGGTCTGTACCGCGCCCCAGGTGGCAGGAAAACGAGGCGGGCGACTAGGTAGAGGATGACGAGGGCGACAGCAGAGTCGTGTCCCTGCGCTTGCCTCTCGGCCAGGCCCGCACGAAGCACTCCTGCGTCAGGTCCCCGCTCGCCTTCCACTCTTTCGCATGGGCAAGGAACGACCGGGCGTCCTCCTGGCTCTTGTGGCAGGCGATGGCCTTCAGCTTTACATCAAGGAATCGGGAGATATCCACGGCAGCCGTGATCTGGTCGTCCGGGGTGTACATGAGGGAGTCGCCGGAACGGAAGGCCCTGCGCCGACTCTCCGGCAGCGCCACGTAGTAGAGCCGACGCGGGTAGCGATAGCCCTCCCGGCGTCGGACCCGGTGGAACGCGGCGGTCGCCGCGCGGCCCACGGCCACGTGGTCCGGGTGGCGCGTCACGCCGTCCGGGCCGAAGGTCACGACGGCGTAGGGCCGCACCCTGCGAATGACCGCGGCTAATTTCTCCGCGAGATCATTGGGGTCTGCCTTGTCCAGATCGCCGTCCATGTAGCCCAGGAACGAGATATTCTTGACGCCCAGGGCGGCGCAAGCCCTGCGCAGCTCGCCCTCGCGGATGGCGCCGAGCTTCTGGCCGGTGAGCGCGGAGTCCTTCGTGCCGCGCTCGCCCTTCGTGGCGCAGACGAGGTGCACGGGCGTCCCTGCGGCAGCGTACAGAGCGGCGGCGCCGCCGACGCCGAAGCTCTCATCGTCCGGGTGCGCGAAGACGAGGAGAAGGGGTTGGCCGTTGGCTCTGCCGGGTCGCATGCGGGCCATTATACCGTAAGTGGGGCTGGAGCAGGCCAGCAGCCATGTGAGCCACACGAAGTACAACTTGCGCTGTGCAGTATGACTCTTTATGATAACATGTAACACAGGAACAGGAGTTATACCATGCCCGTGGTGGGAACAAAGGGACAGGTCGTCATCAGCAAAGAGATTCGCGAAAAGCTCGGCATCAAGCCGGGCTGGCTGGCGCTGGAGCGCGTGGTGAGCGACCGCGTGGAGATTATCTTCCTGCCGCCGGAGCATGGCCGCTCGCTCGCGGGGGCGCTGGCCAAGTACGTCACAAAGGATATCCCGCGGGGCGAGGAGTGGGAGAAGCTGCGTGAGCGGGCGTGGGCTGAAGCCGCCGCTGGAGCCACGCTTCAACAGGACGACAACCAGTGAGCGGCTTTTTGGACACGAGCGTGGTTATCCGCTATTTCTCCGGCGCTCCGCCCGATCTCGCGGGCGAGGCGGCCCGGATCATAGACAGCGGCGAGCGGCTTTTTCTTACGGACGTCGTCGTGGCGGAGGTCGCGTACGTGATGAGGTCGTTCTATCGCGTTCCGCGCGAGGAGGCCATTGAGGCGCTCATCGGGCTTGTAAGTCGGAACAACATCGCGACGGTGGGCGCTGGCAAGGAAGAGGTGCTGCGCGGTCTCGCTTTTTGCCTGCCGTCGGGCAGAGTCGCGGTCGCGGACGCGATGGTCTGGGCAGCCGCGTGCTCTTCCCGGGACAGGGTGGTGTACTCGTTTGACGAGCGGTTCCCTGCGGACGGCGTGGATGTGCGTCGGAAACGCTCCGAGGCCGAAAAAGAAAAGGGGCCGTAAACCGACGGCCCCTCCTGTCGTAACGTTACCCCCGCGCTACACGTCCAAGTGCTTGACCTGCTTGGCGCGCTCCTCGATGAACAGCTTGCGCTGGGCCACATCCTCGCCCATGAGGTCCTGGAACGTCTTGGCGATGTCCGCCTCGCGGGCCATGTCCCAGTTCACCAGGAGCATGGTGCGCTTTTCCGGGTTCATGGTGGTCTCCCAGAGCTGGTCAGGGTTCATCTCGCCCAGGCCCTTGTACCGCTGGATGGTCACGTTCCGTCTGCTTTCCTTGCCCTTCTCCAGGCCGGCCATGTACGTGTCCTTCTCCTGCTCCGAGTAAGCCCATCGGTGCTCCTTGCCCGCGGCGATGCGGTACAGGGGCGGCTGCGCGATGTACAGGTAGCCCTGTTTGATCAGTTCAGGCATAGTGCGGAAGAAGAAGGTGAGGAGAAGCGTGCGGATGTGCGCCCCGTCCACGTCCGCATCCGTCATGATGATGATGCGGTGGTAGCGGAGCTTGGCCTGGTTGAACGAGTCGCTGCTCTTGGCGCTCTCTTCGCCGTTGCCGTTCCCATTGCTGCTGGCGTCGTTGCCCGACAGGGCCGCGCCCGCGCCCAGGGCGATGACCAGGGCGCGGATCTCCTCGTGGGCTATGATTTTGTCGGCGGGGGCCTTGAGCACGTTCAGTATCTTGCCCTTGAGGGGCAGGATGGCCTGGAAGCGCCGGTCCCGGCCCATCTTGGCGGAGCCGCCGGCGGACTCGCCCTCCACGATGTACAGCTCGCACTTGCTCGGGTCGCGCTCCGAGCAGTCGGCGAGCTTGCCCGGCAGCGTGCCGCCCTCCAGGGCGCCTTTGCGGATGACCAGGTCGCGCGCCTTGCGCGCCGCCTCTCGGGCGCGGGCCGTGGTCATGCACTTGTCAATGACGCGCCGGGCGTCCTGGGGGTGCTCCTCCAGCCACTGGGTGAGGCCGTCCCCCAGCGAAGTCTCGACGATGCCTTTGACCTCCGCGTTGCCCAGCTTTCCCTTCGTCTGCCCCTCGAACTGGGGGTCGTGGAGCTTGACGCTGATGACGGTGACCAGCCCCTCCCGCACATCCTCGCCGGAGAGGTTTCCCAGGTCGTCCTTCAGCAGCTTGTACTTGCGGGCGTAGTCGTTCAGGGAGCGGGTCAGCCCGGCGCGGAAACCCGTCAGGTGGGTGCCGCCGTCCACCGTGTTGATGCAGTTGGCGAAGGTGAGTATCTGCTCGGTGAAACCGGTGTTGTACTGAAGGGCGATCTCCACGGTCGTGCTGTCCAAAACGCGGGAGATGTAGACAGGCCGGGAGTGCAGCGTGGCCTGGGCGCGGTTCATCTGCCGGACGAAGCTGACGATGCCACCCTCGAAGTAAAAGGTGGTCTCACGGTCGCTGCGCTCGTCCCGGAGGTATATCTCCAGTCCCTTGTTCAGATAGGCCGCCTCGCGGAAGCGCTCCGCCAGGATATCAAAGTCGTAGTCAATGGTCTTGAAGATGCCGCTGTCCGCCAGGAAGGTGGTGGTGGTGCCGGTGCCCTCGGCGGGACCCAGCTCCTTGAGCGGCCCGGTGGGCTTGCCGTACGCGTATTCCTGGACGTACAGCTTGCCGTTGCGTCTGACCTCCACGCGCATCCAGGACGACAGGGCGTTGACCACGGAGGCGCCCACGCCGTGGAGGCCGCCGGACACCTTGTACCCCCCGCCCTCGCCGAACTTGGCTCCGGCGTGCAGGATGGTCATGACGGTCTCCAGCGCGGAGAGTCCCGTCTGGGGGTGCTTGTCCACCGGGATGCCGCGGCCGTCGTCCGCCACGCGCACCTTGCCATCCGTGAGGATGGCGACGGTGACGCGCGTGCAGAAGCCCGCCATGGCCTCGTCCACGCTGTTGTCCGCAACCTCGTACACCAGGTGGTGCAGGCCGCGCTGGTCGGTGCTGCCAATGTACATGCCGGGCCGCCGGCGGACCGCCTCCAGCCCTTCCAGGACCTGGATATCGCGGGCTGTGTAGCTTGCGCTCGCGCGTTCTTCCATCAGTTCAAACCCTCCCACTTTGCGAAGCCGGCTCCGGCTGCGCGGAGCGGTCGCGGAAGTAGACGAAGCTGGCCGCGATAAGCCCCGTTGCGATGTATGCATTGCCAGCCGAGGCCAGCAGGACCCAGGGGAAGGCCCCCGGGACCACACGGGACCAGACGATGCCCGTGCCTATGCCGATGATGACGCTCACCAGGATGAGTCCGAGGGCGGACCAGAAGTGCCGGCGGACCGTTTGAAAGCTCTGCCGTATGGCCGGAAAGACGCCCGCGCCAGCGACGAAAATAGCGCCGTCCACAAAGTACAGATAGAACACGGCCCACAGGGCCACCGCGCCGAGCATCGTTATGGCGAAGGCCCCCAGAGGCGGGACAAACCGCATGAACAGGGCGATGACGCCCAGGGTCGGCACGGCGATGGCTACCGATGCGGCCACCAGGACCAGCGTGTAGCCGAGAAGTCGCAGCCCCTGGCGTCCCAGGCCCGCGGCGTACCCCAGCGGCTTGAAGCTGCCCTGCCGTACGTACTGGCCCAGCGCGCCCAGGTACAGGGTGGCCAGCGCGAGGCCGCCCAGAATCAGGCCAAGGCCGGCCACGGCCACGCTCCCCCAGTCGCTGAGCTGGACGGCGGGCTGGTCGGCGACAGGCTCGATCATCCGCGCCGCGCTGGGCACGCGCCACGCGACAAGCATCAGAAGATTCAGGTTTTTACTGGCTCCCCGGAGCTCTTGGACCTGGTCGTCCATCTGTTGAAGCTGCTCGGCGGAGACGCCGGAGGCCGGGTTGGCCGCCACCTGCTGGAGGAGCGCCTTGTAGCCCTCCACCGCCTGCGCCAGCAAGGGCGTGAAAGAGAGTGGCGGAGCGCTCACCAGCGCCACGTCAACCAGGATGGGGATGAGGAGCAGCGCGAGACGCCGGGTCACGATGCCGAACCCCGCGCCGATGGTATCGATGATCCCCGGATACGTTTGCTGACGAGTCTGTTGCACAGGGCAATTGTACCATAGCGCCAGGGGGAAAGTAAAGCTATTCTTCAACGTGGTATTAGACCAAGTCATGGAACCAGTGCTATACATAAGAACGCCGACCCGGAGGGCGGACGATGAAGCGGCGGGAGCGGTAGCGCGGCGTCAGGTGTACACCGCCGCCACGACCGCGTCCTTCGGGTTGCTGTCGCTAAAGAACAGGACGGTGCATTGCCGTCCGGCGACCACCTCGCTGGCGGGGATGTTCCGCGCCACGGGCAGGCCGGTGAGCCAGACGGATAGGCTGCCCGCCATCTGGACTGTGGCCGTGTAGCTCGTCGCGTCAAACGCCTTGATGACTCCGCGCTTCATGTCCATGAGTGGCCTCACCCCTGTATTCCCCTCTCCTCAGGAGAGGGGAAGTGAAAGGAAGACGGGGGACACCCCCGTCATCCCCCGGCTGGAAACCCACGGTTTCCCGCGCCTTCCCGTGACGCCTCTATACTCCGCCCAGAGTGATGCGCTGCGCGTACCGCGCGCGGCGGCCCGACCGCCTGTAGTGCATCTCCAGCCCCAGCACGCGGCGCCGCGCCGCCACAAGCCCCGCGCGCGCGTCCGTCACCTCCACCACGTCGTAGAGCTCTTGGCCGCAGTTGACGGGCACGAGGATGTCCCCGGACACCGCGTCTAACTCCTCCCGGCGCAGCTCCGCGGCGCAGCGCGCCTGCGCCTCCTCCACGGTGGTCAGGTTGCGGTCCTGCACCTGCCGCAGCCGCTCCGGCACGCGTTCCACCTCGTCCCACGCGAAGGACTCGCCCACGACCGTCTGGCCGTACACCTGCACGCGATTGGCGCGGCGGCGCCGGCTGGCGTAGAGGCCCTCCGCGATGGCGTGGTCCGTGCCGTAGGCGTAGTCCGCGGGGTCGCTGGGCTGGGTGTCCCTGACCAGGGCTGTGGCGCCCCGGAAGGAGAGCGTGTCCGGCGCCAGGGCCAGCAGTCGCCGGACGGCGGCGCTGCCCTTCTCGCCGGGGTGCAGCGTGAACGCCGGCGTGAGCGTGGTCAGCGCGCTGCTGCCGCCCGTCACCTGGAGGACCAGCCCGGCGCGGCCCAGCAGGTAGGCGAGGATGTCCTTGACGCTCGCCTCGCCGGAGGCCCAGGCGTACTGGTACCGCGCGACCCACGCATCCAGCAGGCCCCAGGCGTCGCGGGCGTGCAGCGTCAGGCGCGACGCGTCGCCCTCCGCGGCGTGCTCCCACCCCTCGATCCAGAAGCTCAGCCCGGGCGAAACCTCTCGCCCCGCCGACGTCTCGTAACCCGGGCCGACCCGCGCCTCCGCGCCCGCGTCGAGCGCAGCCAGAACGCCGGAGCCGGGGCTGCTGTAGCGGCCGTCGTCGTTGCGCAGCGTCACGCTCAGCGCGCCGCCCGCCGGCCCCTGCGTCATCCGCATCTCCAGCACGTCGTCGGTCAGGTCCAGGGGCTGGGACGAGGTCTGCGCCCGCCAGACGCCGCTCGGCGTCGAGAGCCACCCTTCCGCGGAAGGGCCGTCCAGCGCCAGGGCCGCGCCGTACGAGGATGCCAGATTAAACGGGCCCGGCTCCCGCCACAGGCCCTGCGTGAAGGCGCTGCCGGGGACGAGGTGCGAGAGATTCGGACGGCTGTAGGGCGCCTGGCCGCTGTACGCCTCCACGAAGCTCAGCCGCGGGGGAGACCCCCCGGCCAGAAACGGCGCGCGGAAGCTCACGCCGGCCCCCGCGCTCGCCTGGACGATGACCTTCGGCGATGACCACTCGCCCACCGGATAGGCCGAGCCGTCGCCCAGGACCACCGACCGCAGCCTGGCGTTGCCCGGGCTGTCCACTCCCGCGACGATAAGGCGCCAGTCCCCGTCGTATGCGCACGCCAGCCCCGTGATACTGGAGAAGGTCTCCAGCCAGAGGAAGGGCGTCTCCCAGCCCGCGGCCGTCCGCCGGACGCCCCAGACCCTCGCGGGGGATGTGGTTGCGTACAGCAGCAGGGCGCGGTCGGCGTCCTTGAAGGCGGCGGCCATCCACCGGACGGCGCTGTCGCCGTTCGCCACGTTTAGCGGGCTGCCGAACGTGGCGCCGTAGTCCGCGCTCTCCCGCACGTAGATGGAGTACTGGTTCTGGCCCACGGAGCACAGCGCCACCCTGCTGCCCGCGCTCGCCAGGGCAATGCCGGAGTCGCTGGAGATGTCCGCCACCAGGGTCCACGTCCCGAAGTCAGAGCCGGGGCCGGGCGCAGTCGTCCGCTGGCGGTACAGGCGGTAGTCAGAGGCGCCCACGCGCGCCCGCACCAGCGAGCCGTCCCCGGCAAGAATGGCTGCGTGGTGGAAGTCCGGCTCCGTCCCCGTGTACAGGCGCGACCAGGCCAGGCGCGGCACGCCCGCCCGGGCGTCCACGACCTCCACCCGTGCGTAGGGTACCGAGGACGCGGCCCTCTGCGCGGCCAGGAGTGTCGAGCTGAGCGGACGCATCTAAGGCCCCCAGTCGGTGGACTGGCCCTTCCACGGAAGGGGCGTGGCGGGAGCGTACAGGTGACGGACTCGCAGGGCGTTCTTGCGGCTGTGCTGCGCCAGGCCGCGCAAGAAGGCCGCCATCCGGTCCTGCCCCCAGGCCAGGTAGTTCTGCCAGGTAGTGTCGCCGCCCACGTTGATCCTATTCGTCGCGAAGCTGGCCCATGCCAGGGCGGCGTAGGCGGCGGCCCCCAGCGCCGCCAGTTCCTCCAGCCTGGATGGCAGAGTGGAGGAGCCGGCGTCCAGGGTGTGCAGCTTGCCGTAATAGACCGTCACCTGCCCTCCGGCGGCGGGCACGCCGTCCACCAGAAGCGTCAGCGTCGCCTCCCACTGGCGGAACGGCACGTAGCTTGCCGGATACAGTCCCGCGGGGTACTCGACCGCCTCGATGGCCACCAGCCCGGCCAGCGCCGCAACCGAGATGTCGCGCCCGCCGCCGGACGTGGCGAGTGTGGCCTTGGCTTGCAGCGGCGCGGCGACGCCCACGTCGCGCACCGCGTGGTCAATGTGCCTGTCCAGCTCCGCGTCCGTCCACCGGTAGCTGGAGCTGTCCGTGTCCCGCAGGTCCTGGCGGACCCGCGTCCGCATTTCGCTCAGGTTCATGGCGACCTCACCCCTTGTGTTCCGTCTGCATGGGAGGCGCCAGGGCGATCTCCCCGGTGCGCAGGTCTACCATGGCGTCCGCCAGGGCCAGCCCGTGCGCCTCCTCCAGCGCCAGCAGCAGCCTGCGCAGCGCCACGTGCGCCAGCCGGGCGCGCAGGACTGTCTCCTCCGCGTCCAGGTGCGCTCGACGCAGGCCCGCCAGCTCTCCCGCCGTCAGGGCCGGCGCCACACCCGCCCGCATGCTCACGCCCCCAGCTCCTCGACTTGCACCGCGCCGAACACGTCGTCGTACATGGTCGAAAGCGCGTCCCGCTGGGTCGTGGAGAGCAGCGCCGTCACGTCCTTCGACTCGCTGCGGACCACCTCGGCGCCGGCCAGCACCCGATAGTTGGCCTGGACCGTCACCTGGCCCGCCGTGTCCTTGAAGACGTTGACGCCGCCCCGCTGGACGCTGTCCAGAACGAGTTGCTTTGGCATGTTGTCTCTCCTCCTCGCTCGTGTGGTGTCCCCGAAGTCTGCCGCAATGTCATTGCGAGGCCCGACGAAGGAGGGCCGTGGCAATCTGGGGGCGGTCCATCCCTCTTCCAGATTGCTTCGTCGTCCTTCCGCGAAGGACTCCTCGCAATGACAATTTCGTACGCGTATTTCGGTTACAGGACATTAGGTGAGGGCCAGCGTCCCCGTATAGACCACGCCTCCGCTCTTGACCTTGGCTACCAGCTTCCGCGCGCCGCCGACCTCGGCCAGGTACAGGATGCCCTCGCCATCGTTGCCGGGGTCCAGGTCAGCCGTGCGGAACTTGAAAAAGACGGCCTTCTCCGTGGGATTCAGCGCCACCTGCCAGCTCCCGGAGTCGATGTCGTCCCACGCGTCAATAGGCCCGGCGCAGCGCAGGGCGTCGGCCACCGCCACGGCGCCGCCGTCCGCCGAGCCGGAGTTGTAGAGGCGGGCCTGGCAGTCTATCTTCCCGCCGCCGGGGATGAGTGCGATGTCCCTGCTGCCCGTCGTCCGCATCTCAATTGAGCCGCTGCCGCCCGCCCCCACGTCAACGTACACGTTCGCGTTCTCGCCCTGCACGCGCTCCGCGCGGACCTTGTCCGGCAGGCGCAGCGTGCCTGCGGCGCTTCGGTACAGGGCGGCGTCCCCGCCGAGCAGCAGGCCCTTCGCCGCGGACGTGGCGTCGGGCAGCTTCAGGGAATACCCGCCGTCGGGCGCTTGCACCTCCCGCACCCAGCCCTGGCCGTCTAGCCCCAGGACAGCCGTTTGGTCTTCACCCGCAAGCCGTAGTGGCATACGTACCTCCTTGTGACAGGGTTTAGGGATTGGGGGCTGGGGGTTGGCGATACGCCGCCCCCAAATCCCCAACCCCCAACCTCTAATCCCTTTACGACACCGCGCAGTCCGCGCTCAGGCTGAACGACGTCCCCTGGAACGCAGTCACCTTCAGGAACACGGCGCTCCCGCGCGCCTCCACGGCCAGGGCGTGGCGTCCGGCGGCAGTCAGCGTGCGGGACGCCCCGCCGAACCACTGGCCCAGGCGCGGGTTCCAGAACAGCGCCTGCACGTCCAGGCTCACGATGCCGACGCCCGACAGCGTTATGTCGAAGCGGCACTGCTGGAAGCCCGCGCAGTCCACGGCCCCGGACGCGTCCGCGGGGTCCGCGGCGTCCACCGCCGTCACGTTCTGCCGGTGGACAGCCGGGGCCAGCGGCTCAAAGCAGGGGCCTTTGGGAATACCGTTGGCGTCAATACGCACGTTCGCCATAATCACCTCTCGTGGCTCGTGGTTCGACTGGCTCACCACGAGCGTAAGGTCGCACCCGCTCACCCTGAGCCCGTCGAAGGGCGAGCGGGTCAGACAGTGCGGCTCCTACGGCCGCACGCCGGTGAGCCGCGCCAGCTTCACGCCGCTGAACACCGCCACCGCCACGTACCACTTGACCCGCGTGCGGCTGGCGTCCTTCGTCTCCAGGCTGCCGATGCGCTCCGCCTGCAGCCCGCCCGGCGCGGTCAGGCCGGCCACGGCCCCCTCGCCGAGCTGCAGCGCGTGAATCGTGGAGCAGTCCGCGCTGGAGCCGACGGTCTTCGCGTCGCTTATCCAGTCGTTGACGGCCACGGGGATGCCGTCGTAGTACTGCACCATCTGGCCGAACTGGTTGCGGTCCGTCTCCAGCACCCCGCTGCCGGTGGCGCGGGCCAGCCCGGAGAGCGTCCGGCGGGAGCGGCGACTCATCAGCAGCAGGTGCGGCTTGCCGCCCTTGACCCGGTCAATCAGCTCGTCGAGCTTGTCCAGGGTGAGCGTCGCGCCGTTCGTGCCCATGCTGACCGACTGGCCCGACGGGCACAGCTTATCCACGCCGTCGAAGCTCTTGGCGTCGGCGGACGCGTCGCCGTTCACGAACGTGTCCACTAACCGGACAACTTGACCATACAAACCGGTTGGAAAAAGAAGGGGTGGGCTACACAGCCCACCCCTTCCCCTTTCATTGCCAGTCGTTCACCCTTGGCGCGGCTCCCGATCTCTACATCAGGTCGGTGATGCAGGCGGGTTGTTGTCTCTCCGATTTCCCTTCCAGCGAATGTACTCGAGGAAGGGAAGTAATTCACGCTTCTCAAACTCAGTCAACCTTGCGAACGGGTCAGATGGCCGAGGTTCCTGTCTCAGAGTGTCGACAAAGTCCATCGGTATGCGGTCCACGCACTTCCACATTTCTTTCTCAGGCAATCGGTAGGCACGTGCCCAAGCGCTGAAATGACCGTCCTTCGGCTTCCTCAAGCCCTTTTCCACCAAATAAACGAAATTTGGCTTAACCCCTACGCGCATGGCAATGGACTCCACAGACAAACCACTTGTCTTGCGGCTGTCTTTGAGAAGAGTGCCCAAACCGGCGTAGGTGCGACGCCCAGGCGACTTTCCAGACCTACGACTTTTAGAGGGTGATTCAGGCGGCAGCATGCATGGCACGCCCCTTTTTATACCAGAGGGACAATAACTGCAATGCGGCAGATATTGACAATTATACCATTTGGTATATAATACAGCCACAGTGAGTAGCAACAGATCGCTTCAAGTACCTCACCTGCCTCTTGGCCTCTCCATGTCCTCAAAAAAGCCCACTTACCTTGAACCGCGATGTGCATCCCCTTCGTGCTTTGCAGCCATCAACGAGGAGGTTGTATAATGGTTGCCTGTCAAGGGAGGCGAGAAGTGGGAAAAGAACAACGTAGAGAGAGAATCAAAACGCTGATCGAGAAACTCGCCATGCGGTATGGCGATTTTGTGCTTTCCTCCGGGCAAAAGAGCAAATATTACTTTGACGGTAAGATGGCTACAACCGACCCGGAAGCAGCCACTCTCATAGCCGAAGAAATCTTCGAAGCGCTCCGGAATGTCGACGTCAAAGCTGTTGGCGGATTGACGATTGGCGCTGCGCTGATGGCTCCTGCGATCTCCTTGATAGGTCGCCGTGAAGGGAGACTAATCCCAGCCTTCGTGGTCAGAGATCAGCGCAAAGAACACGGAACCAAGAAGTTCATAGAAGGGTACTTGCCCAAGGGGCCGGAAGCGAAGGTCGCCATCATAGATGACGTAATTACTGGTGGGGGCTCGGTCCTTAAGGCAATCGATAAGGTTGAGGAAGAGGGGTGTGAAGTCGTCAAGGTTATTGTCCTTTTGGACCGGCATCAAGGCGGCAGCGAGGAAGTGAGACGCCGGGGCTACGATTTTGTCGCGATCCTCCACGCGGATTCAATGGGGAGGGTGACCGTTGACGAACCTTCAACAAATTCGCGGCGAACTGCTCAAGGGGTTCTATCTTCGTAATCTGGACGCTTTGGCGCGTCTCTGCAATAAAACGGCAACGGATTCCGCAAGACCGTTGCCGTTTTTTGTTATGCAATGCATATTCCTTAGGGTTGCCGCCGATTGGCGTGAGCGTCCGATGACTCCAGAAGAAGCAAGCCAGTGGAAACAATGGCTGGGGAAACCTCTTGAGGACGTTATCGCAGGACTTGAGAACGGTGCCCCTGAGAATGAGATGTATGACATCTTGAATAAGCTTGTTTCCGCCTACTCGGTTGCTGAGACCTTTTCTTCAAGATTCAGGTAGATGTCAACGACTGTCTAGCCCCTTCCAAATGTGGAAAACGGGGAACCTCTCGGCCCCATGTGTAGTCGCTTGCCTGTCTCTCACTGCCAAGTACTATGAACGCCGAGAAGCAGCGTCCTCTTGCATCTCGGTTGGTCGTTCGCTGTTCGCGAACGTGAACTTCACCAATGTCAATCCACATGCAAGAGAACTGGCGGAATGGGGGGAGTACGCTATTCAGCGCGGGGTCGGCCCGGTCCTCCGCCCTGGGGAGCGGCGTCTGCGCAGGTAGCGCACGAGGAACAGTCCGGAGTCGATGATGACGACGCTCACGTAGGTGATGGAGCGGTCCAGCAGGATAACGGAAAGCGCCGCCATCCCTGCGCCGCCGACTGTCGCGGACCAATCCGCGCCGCTCGGAACGCGCCGTGTCTCTCCTGTCTCCGGCTCTGAGCCGATGTCCAGGGCAGCGAAAGGCGAAGCGGCGAGGCTCGTGGCGCGTCGTCTACCGCCACGGGCATGAAAACAGGGGCGCGCGCCCCCCGCGCGAGCATGGTGCTCCGGCGCACGATCCCGTCGGCCAGCACAAGCAGCACCCGCGCCCGCCACAAGGCACGCGCGGCTCTGTTCGGGGCCTGCCCGTGCAGAGGGCGGCCTGGGCCTATCAGGGGCCTCCCTTGCGATTCCAGGCCACGCGCATCACCATTCGCCCGCATCATTGACACGCGGCCCGTCGCGGCATATAAAGAGGGCGTTACCACGCAACCGGGACTCGGCCCTCTCCGAAAGGGAGTATCCCAGGAGCAAAGCTACAAAACGCTCAAAAAGGTGCACTCCAGAGAGCCTACGTTTGTTCGCATCGGACTAGGGAGAGATAGCGTGGCTAACGAATTCTTTGAGCACCCCATCCTCAACTCCCCCTATGAATACCCGGCACGGCACTGGGAGCTTGATGCCCAGGGCCAGCCAACCCAGCGAATCATTGAGAGTCGCCGCAAGGCGGAGTTCATTACGCCGATTCCTAAACCCAGGAAGCGTAGGGCGGTCGCGGCTCAGCCACAAATGGTATTCGACGAAGGCAAAGGTCTTTCCACCAAGGCTCAGCAATACGATCCCACTTCAAACATCAACGAGGTGCGCCAAAACGTCGACGCGTGGCGAGCGTTGCCCAACCCAAGCCAATGGCAGGTCAGCACGGAGACGGCACGCCTGCTCCAGCACTGGCGGCACCACAAGTTCGGCGGCGTCCGCCCGTTCTTCTGTCAGGTGGAAGCAGTCGAAACTGCTATCTGGCTGACCGAGGTTGCTCCCCAATCCAAGAGTGGCAAACGATTGCTCGACTACCTGGCGAGCGCCAACAAGGACGCCAACCCTGAACTCATGCGCTTTGCGCTGAAACTCGCAACCGGCGCGGGCAAGACCACCGTCATGGCCATGCTCATCGCGTGGCAGACAATCAACGCGGTGCGTCGACCCGGCAGTAAGCACTTCACGCGCGGCTTCCTCGTCGTCACCCCAGGCATCACGATCAAAGACCGTCTTCGCGTCCTCCAGCCAAATGACCCGGACAGCTACTACGCCAGCCGCGAGCTGGTACCAGACGATATGCTGGACGACGTGAACCGCGCCAAGATCGTCATCACCAACTTCCACGCATTCAAGCCCCGCGAGCGCGTCGATCTCTCCGCCGGAGGACGTGCGCTGTTGAAAGGCCGCACCGGCGACGAGCTGAACACCATCGAAACCGAGGGCCAGATGATCCAGCGCGTCATGCCCGACCTCATGGGGATGAAAAACATTCTCGTGTTGAACGACGAGGCCAATCACTGCTACCGCGAAAAGCCCAACACGGACGAAGACGACGATCTAAAAGGCGACGAGAGGAAGGAGGCGGCAAAGAATAGCGAAGCCGCCCGCCTTTGGATTTCCGGCCTCGAAGCCGTCAATCGCAAGCTCGGCCTCGCACGCGTTATCGACCTCTCGGCCACCCCGTTCTTTCTCAGCGGCTCGGGCTATGTCGAGGGCACCTTGTTCCCGTGGACCATGAACGACTTCTCACTCATGGACGCCATCGAATGCGGCATCGTAAAGCTGCCACGCGTTCCTGTCGCCGAGAACATTCCTGGCAACGAGATGCCGATGTATCGGAATCTCTGGGAGAACATCCGCAAGGACATGCCCAAGAAAGGCCGAGGCCAGGGCGAGGAACTCGATCCCCTCAAACTTCCCACCCGACTGCAAACTGCTCTCCAGGCTCTCTACGGCCACTACGAGAAGACCTTCAAGCTGTGGGAAGAAAAGGGCATTCGTGTGCCGCCCTGTTTCATCATCGTCTGCCAGAACACCGCCATCTCGAAACTCGTTTACGACTATGTCTCAGGATTCTTCCAGAAGGATCAAAACGGTCTGCCGAAGCTGGTGAATGGCCGCCTTGACCTCTTCCGTAACTTTGATGAGCACGGCAACCCTTTCGCCCGTCCGAACACCCTGCTTATCGACAGCGAGCAACTCGAATCCGGCGAAGCATTGGACGACAACTTCCGTGGTATGGCCGCAGATGAGATTGAACGCTTCCGTCGCGAGATCGTGGAACGCGGCGGCAAGCTCGCTAATGAACTTCAACAGGGCAAGGAACTCGACGACGTGACGCTTCTCCGCGAGGTGATGAATACTGTCGGCAAGTACGGCCAGTTGGGCGGAGCGATTCGCTGCGTCGTCTCCGTTTCCATGCTCACGGAAGGCTGGGATGCGAATACCGTCACTCACGTCCTCGGCATTCGCGCCTTTGGCACCCAGCTCCTGTGCGAGCAGGTCATTGGGCGCGCGCTCCGCCGCCAGTCCTACGAACTGAACGAAGACGGTCCGGACAAAGGTCTCTTCAATGTCGAATACGCCGATGTTTTCGGCATTCCCTTCGACTTCACGGCCAAGCCGGTCATCGCCCCGCCGCAACCGCCGCGGGAGACGGTTCAGGTCAAAGCCATCCGCCCGGAGCGCGACGCGCTCGAAATCCATTTCCCCCGCGTCGAAGGCTATCGCGTCGAACTGCCCGAAGAACGCCTCACTGCCAGCTTCAACAACGATTCCATTCTCGAACTCAGCCCCGACCTCGTCGGCCCGTCCATCACGCGAAACTCCGGCATCATCGGCGAAGGCGTGGATATGAACTTGGAACATCTGGGAGACATGCGGCCCTCCACGCTGCTCTTCCACGTCACCCAGCGCCTGCTCTACACGAAATGGCGCGACCCCGGCGAGGAGCCGAAGCTCCATCTCTTCGGCCAGCTCAAGCGCATCACCAAGCAGTGGCTCGACACCTGTCTCGTCTGCAAGGGCGGCACCTATCCCGCCCAGCTCAGGTATCAGGA